>NZ_JBZNBU010000283.1:0-9179 GCF_058530065.1 Waterburya sp.
TCCTAATTACAGTCGGTACGTGGGCATATCCCTGGCATTACACCATCCATTGCTGGCATTACTCGTTGTTTCGAGTTGGGGCATTAGCTTCTTACCGAATCCTATTCCTCTCATAACCTCCTAAAAGGAGAGTTTGCATCTTGGTTGATTACTCAGCAGTTTCGACCGAGCTACTTCGTTGCTGAGAGTTATGAGGGGTTTCCTCGTTCCAAATACTCCGTTGGTATGAATCTTTAGGATGTGTCTGTACACCGCTTGCAATTGGTATTGATTATGAGCTATGCCAACTCATAATAATTTTATAATTTTGTGCAAGTTTGCTTTTTTAGCTACAGCTTATCAGTCCTGATTTGGCTGTTTCTGCTTAACGATGCTTATGACTTTTAACCTCTCCACCGATCGCAGTTGGTATTGAGTCATATCCAAGGTAGATATAACTAACTATTTTGCGATGTCACCTTTTGGCCACGGCTTGTCAGACCTGATTTCGCCGTTTCAACATAACGATGGTTACGGTACTTCGAGCGAACGCTCTATCCATAGAATTCTTGCTAGAGGATAACCAGTTCAGACTACCAGTCATAGCCCCATTTAACCCCGCTTTGCGGATTGAAGACCACTCTCTACCGCAGGGGTTATGCTTTCATCTCCAACACCTGAGAGATAGGACTTGATGATTACGCTTTTGTTAGTATTTAGCGACCTATAAAGGGGACATCTCACCTATACGAAGTATTTAGTTGTCATGGTTCACGAAACGTAAAACGTCTCGTCTATATTGACCTATTAAGAATTGTTAAAAACTTAACATTTAGTCAGACCATGCTAATGCTTATGTACTAAAAATAGTACTTTCACACTAAACGAGTCGCACTCCCTGATTGTTGTCATAATCGGTATTAATCGTCAAAATTCCGTCTTCACCAAACCAATAGCGACTAATTACGGGCAAGCCATCAACATAACCCTTATTGCGAATTAGTTTACCACTACGTCCTGTTTCATCATCGGGAACGTCAATTAAAATTGCTGCGTAGTTGGGGTTGGGTTCTTTTTCTTCTAAATTATCTTGCCAGCTAAAACTACCACCTCCCTTTGCTAGAGCAGGATTTATGCCTTGTAAATCGCAAACTTCTTTGACTCTGGGATCGTCTTGTTGAATAACTTTAACAATTAAGTTGGATTCTCCCGACTCATCGGCAACTGTATCAAAATGATGGACGCTACGTTCGGTGTACCATTTACCTTCGCTTTTGGTAAAAAATTCCATCATATTCATTGGCACGTTTAAACGCATAAAAAAGAACTCCTAAAATTTTTTTTTGTTTAATATCAAAAGAAGACTTCCATTGAGTGGGAGTCTTCAAAAGGATATTATCTCAATCAAGAAGGGGAAATAAATTTACTAAGAATACAAAATTTAATAAATTAACCCCAGCAAGAAATGATTAGCAATCATAAGTCAGAATTTAATATTAAGACTCATTACTTTCTTCTCTAGTTGGCTGTTGTTCCAAAATTCTTTGTTGTTGCAGACGCTTGAAATCAGAAGCTGAATTTTCTAGTTGTCCTTGAGAATCTGCTTCAAATTCTGCCGCACTGCGTCCTTTCAGTTGTTGAGCGCGATGAATTAGCTCGACAGGATTTAATCCTCCTGGAGCATCGCCATAAATACTGTCTTTTTCATTGGATTGGAAACCATTATCTCGCTCGTATTGAGACTGAGCAAAAATAGAAGAGTTAAATCCTGCTGCTAAAGTGATTAATATTCCCAGGCTGAGAAATTTGGCTAGTTGATTCATGGATTTATTTTTATCGATAATTATATTTCGCGAATAAATAATTGCTCTGATACGATCGCTTTTTAGGCGAGCGAGACAATAAGTTATTTTGGATTGCCCACCTAAAACCGATTTACAATATTTGAAAGTGATTGGCTGCAATTAAGCAAAACGACGACGTAATAGGGGTTGAATTGCAAATAAGATTAAAGCGTCAAACCCTAACAAGATTAAGATAACAGTACCAAAATTGAAATCTATCCAGGGAGTGTTCATTACAACACTATTAATTGTCCAATCTCCATGACTGTAGATATAACGAATGGGTTCGATCGCATAGGTCAAGGGATTGAGAGCAGCCACTACCTGCAACCAACCAGCCATAAAGCTTAGGGGTGCAAGAGCAGTACTAGCAAATAATAAGGGTAAGTTAGTCACAAAGATAACCGCAATTAGTTCGATATGTCCTGGTAAAGCAAAAGCCAAGCCCAAACTCAAAGCAGTTACCCCCAAAACAATTAAAAATACAATTAAGGCGATCGCGCTCAAGCCACCAAATCCTGGCAAACCCGCTCCCAAAATAGCACTAGCCAAGATAATTACCGCTGTTTGAATAAAACTCAAGGCAATAATATAAATTGTCGAAGCTGCCACAATGGAATAGCGAGAGGACAAAGGAGCGACTAACAAACGATTGAGAAAACCAAACTCGCGATCGAACATCACGGGCAATCCTGCATTTAAAGCTCCCGAAAAAGCCGTAAAGACGATTACTCCTGGTGCGAGGAATTTAGCGTAACTCAAATCGTCACCAAATAAACCCGAAGGTGCTTTACTAAATAGCGCGCCAAATAGTACCAGCCACATAAAAGGCTGAAAGATTCCTGCCATTAATGTCGAAGGACGACGTTGCAGTTGTATAAATAGACGTTGAGTAAGAGCTAATGTTTCCTGAATAAAATCTCCGAAGGGATTACTTTGCTCTTGAGCTTCTCTGGTAATGGCTGGATTTGGTGCTAATGCCGAATTTATATTTCTCGTTGAGGTGGTCATTTTTATTTGTTGATGGTTAACGGTTAATTGTCGATTGGTAAATGATAAACAATTAATAATTAAGATTGCTTCATAGCTTGTTTCTTCTCTTTTTTGAGATCTCTAGAGCTAGATGCTGCTATTTCGGCATCCATAATTGTTTGTCCTGTAGCCGCAAGATAGACATCATCGAGACTGGGGCGAGACTGCGCCAAACTAAAAATCGGCAATCCTACTTCTTCTAGGGAAGTTTCGATTTTACTCAAAGAGCTTTGACCCGACTTAACAATTAAGTTTAAAGAATTGCCTTGTACTGTATTAACGATAACGCTTTCGACAAAGGGCAAAGATTCGATCGCCTTTTTAGCTTGTTCTGCTTCTTCTAAGGGGGTAAATTCGCGAATACGGAGGGTTACCCGATCGCCTCCTAACTTATCCTTGAGATCCGAAGGCGTACCTTCAGCAATGACCTCTCCTTGAT
The DNA here is from genome assembly GCF_058530065.1 of Waterburya sp. Lineage (NCBI taxonomy): Bacteria > Bacillati > Cyanobacteriota > Cyanophyceae > Pleurocapsales > Pleurocapsaceae > Waterburya > Waterburya sp. The sequence goes on from NZ_JBZNBU010000283.1 coordinate 3,295, forward strand.
CGATAATTGCCAAGCGATCGGCTAAAGCGTCGATTTCTTCTAAATAGTGACTGGTAATTAGTACTGTAGTTCCCGCAGAGCGCAATGCTTGTAAAAACTCCCAAACCACCATGCGACTTTCGATATCCAAACCGACGGTAGGCTCGTCCAAAACTAGCACTTCAGGTTGGTGTAGCAATCCTGCGGCTAAATCCAAACGCTTGCGGATACCCCCCGAATAAGTGCCTGTCTTGTTGTCGATGTAGTCTGTTAAACCCAAAACTTCTACTAGTTGATTGATGCGATCGCTGATTGCTTTTTTGGGTAAATGATATAGTGCTGCTTGTAATTTGAGTAATTCCCTGCCCGTCAAAACCTTATCGATCGCCACCTCTTGAGCTACGTAACCCAGCCTTTGGCGGACGGCTTTGGGAGATGCGATCGCCGATATTCCGCCTACTTCTATATTACCGCTATCGGGTTTTGCCAAAGTACACAAACATCTAATAGTTGTGGTTTTGCCCGCACCGTTAGGACCCAATAAACCGAAGATTTCTCCAGGTTTGACCCTAAAAGATATATCTCGGACTGCGGGAACATCCCCATAGCTTTTGCGTAAATTTTCAATTAAAACGGCAGCAGCCATACTTTTTATCTAAAAATTGCTTATTATCATTAAACTCTATCGCCCCATTATTCATCAGGAGACTTTAAGAGTTCAGATATTATTATCCCAAATCCAGAATAATTTCTCAAACAGTCTTAGGCTTTTATAAAGACTTAGATTTATTCTATTAAAATAAATATATTTAACATATCTAAACATAATAATTTTTTTTAACCAATGCCCCAAACTGCTTTAAATCTCATTGCCATAGGTATTTTTGTAATGACTATGACAACACTATTAGGGCCTTTATTCAATCTTTCTCCTGTAGTTCCTGCTGCGATCGTTTTTGGTATTTTAAGTTTGGCAACAGTCGATACCCTTAGTTGGAATAGTCGAGGGGTTTCGTTGTTGTTAGATTTATTCGCTTCGGAAAAACAACGCCAACGAATCCTGAACCACGAAGCAGGTCATTTTCTCACTGCTTATTTTTTGGGCATTCCCATTGAAAGTTATACTCTCACCGCTTGGGAAATGTTTAGACAGGGACGTTTGGGACGTGGAGGGGTCATTTTTGAAACAGAAAGTTTGACAGATCGACCGTTTAATCTGCAAGAAATGCGTTTAACTTTAGATCGTTTTTGTACGGTTTGGATGGCAGGTATAGCAGCCGAAAAAACTATTTATGGCGATTCTCAAGGAGGGGCAGAAGATCGCCAACAATTAAGGCAAGCTTTAGCAATGGCAGGGTTACCAGAAGTGGGTTACCCTCAAAAAGAACGTTGGGCTCAGTTACAAGCTACTAATCTTTTAACCAGACATCAAAAATCCTACCAAGCTTTGGTAGAGGCGATGAAGCAAAGATCTTCTGTAGAAGAATGCTATGCAATTATTCAGCAACATTGCGATGCAGACAGCGAAGAATTATCGTTAAACGTTTAGCATAAAAAAAGCCCTAAATCTAAGTTAGGGCTTTGATTTACTATCTCATTAATCGGTTAACCAAATCGTTAGTAGAGATCGCACTAAATTAACCGATAACTTCCTTGGCTTTAGCTATTACGTTGTCAACAGTAAAACCAAATTCTTTCATACAGATAGGACCAGGAGCAGAAGCACCGAAAGTATCTACACCAACAGAAGCACCTTCAAAGCCAATATATTTCTGCCAACCAAAGGTAGCACCAGCTTCAACAGATAAACGCTTGCGGGCAACTTTAGGTAATACAGAATCTCTGTAAGCTTCATCTTGAGATTCAAACAATTCCCAAGAAGGCATGGAAACTACACGGACTTTTTTGCCTTCTGCTTTGAGTTTTTCTGATGCCTCAACGCAAAGTTGAAGTTCGCTACCAGTACCAATCAAGATAATGTCTAATTCTTCAGGGGCGAAACCACAGGAATAAACATAAGCACCTTTAGAAACGTCTGCCATGGAGGAGTTTGCTAAATTGGGTACGCCTTGACGAGTCAAAGACAACAAAGTAGGTTTGTTTGCTTTGGCATTCTCGATTGCTACTTTGTAAGCACCAGATACTTCGTTACCATCAGCAGGGCGAATTACGGTTAAGTTAGGAATAGCTCTCAAGGAAGCTAGAGTTTCAATGGGTTGGTGGGTAGGACCGTCTTCCCCTTGTCCGATGGAGTCGTGAGTCATAACCCAAATTGCTCCAACTTCAGACAATGCAGACAAGCGAATTGCCGCACGCATATAGTCAGTGAAAATCAAGAAAGTCGCACCGTAAGGAATTAGACCAGAACCGTGAAGAGCAATACCGTTACAAATTGCTCCCATACCGTGTTCTCGCACTCCAAAGTGGATATTGCGATTTTCGTGCGCCCCTTTTTGGAATTCACCAGTGTCTTTTAACTCTGTATAGTTGGAGTGGGTTAAATCTGCCGAACCGCCGATTAATTCTGAAACAACGGGAGATAGAGCGTTTAAGCAAGCTTCGGAAACTTTACGAGTTGCCAATCCTTTGTCTTCGGGAGTGAAGGAAGGAAGTACATCAGCCCAACCTTCGGGTAGCTTACCGCTAAGGAAACGCTCAAATTCTGCTGCTTCTGCGGCATATTTTGCTTTGTAGTCAGCTAATACTTTATTCCACTCCTCTTCGTAGCCAGCCCCGCGCTCTACGGCTTTTCTCATGTGGCTAAGAGCTTCTTCAGGAACTTCAAATGGTTCGTAGTCCCAACCGAGGTTTTCACGAGTTAGTTTGATTTCATCCGCACCGAGAGCAGAACCGTGAATGCCAGCAGTATCAGCTTTATTGGGCGCGCCATAACCAATGGTAGTAGTTACTTTGATCATAGAAGGCTTATCGGTTACAGACTTAGCTTCTTCGATCGCTTTGGCAATCGCTTCTAAATCGGTGTTACCATCTTCTACGTGAAGTACGTGCCAACCATAAGACTCAAAACGTTTGGAAACATCTTCGGTAAAGGCTACATCAGTAGAACCATCGATGGAAATATGGTTATCGTCATAAAGAGCGATTAGTTTGCCCAATCCTTGGTGTCCTGCAAAAGAAGCAGCTTCCCCAGAAATACCTTCCATGTTGCAGCCGTCACCCAAAATAACATAAGTATAGTGATCGACCAAAGTTGCATCTGGCTTATTGAATTTGGCAGCCAAGTGAGCTTCTGCTACTGCCAGCCCTACACCATTAGCAATACCTTGACCCAAAGGTCCTGTAGTTACTTCAATCCCAGGAGTAACAAAGTTTTCGGGGTGTCCTGGAGTGACAGATTTCCATTGACGGAACTGTTTAATATCTTCAATCGATACGCTATCGTAACCAGCAAGGTACAATAGAGCATATTGCAACATCGAACCATGACCCGCAGAAAGAACGAAGCGATCGCGGTTAAACCATTTGGGGTTTTTGGGATTGTACTTCATGAACTTATCCCAGAGCACAAACGCCATTGGAGCAGCCCCCATAGGTAGTCCTGGGTGTCCAGATTTAGCTTTTTCTATTGCTTCGATTGCTAAAAAACGAATTGAATTTATGCAAAGTTCTTCAACTGATTTGCTTGATTGGGTGGCAACTACCATATGCGTTATATAAATAAACTACGATAAAACAAAATTTGAACCAGCTTCAGCACACCTAGAAGGAGTTGTAAGTTTTCTAGACTAGATTTCTTTAAAAGCCGCACTCTTATCTTCTCATCCTAGACGAACGGGGAGCAAGTCTTATATTTCTTATTTGTTTGGCTACAAATATTTGTCCATCATCATAAAGGGATGATGTCTCGTTTTTCAAATTAAATTGAGAAACAAAATTACAGTATTTCCCCAACAGAAATTGTTAGAAAAATTTACCGTCAGTTTAGCCATACTTTTTAAAGGCTAGAGTAACATTATGACCGCCAAAACCAAAAGAATTAGATAAAGCCACGTTAATTTCACGCTCGCGACTTTGATTGGCAATGTAGTCTAGGTCGCACTCTTCATCGGGATTGACTAAATTGATCGTGGGGGGTACTTTATTGTTTTGAATTGCCATCACCGTAGCAACTGCTTCAATACCCCCCGAACCTCCTAAAAGATGACCAGTCATAGACTTAGTAGAACTGACTAGGATTTCTTCTGCTCTTGTTCCTAAAGCTTTTTTAATCGCCTTGGTTTCATTAGAATCATTAGCTTGGGTGCTAGTACCGTGAGCGTTAATGTAGTCTACATCTTTAGGAGTCACATCCCCATCTGCTAAAGCCAGTTCGATCGCCTTTGCCGCCCCCTGTCCTCCTGGTATGGGAGAGGTCATATGATAGGCATCGCAAGTCATGCCATAACCGACGATTTCGGCATAGATTTTTGCTCCACGAGCCTTGGCTTGTTCCAATTCTTCGAGTAGCAAAATACCCGAACCTTCTCCCATCACAAATCCATCGCGATCGCGATCGAAAGGACGGCTAGCATGGCTGGGATCGTCGTTGCGAGTTGAAAGAGCCTTTGCCGAACAAAAACCCGCAAAAGATAGGGGCGTTACTGCTGCTTCTGCACCACCGCAAAGCATGGCATCGGCATAACCTCCCTGAATTATACGAAAGGCATCGCCAATAGCATGAGAACCCGCAGCACAGGCGGTTACCGTACAGGAGTTAGGCCCTTTTGCTCCTGTATGAATTGCGGTCAAACCTGCTGCCATGTTGGCAATCATCATGGGTATCGTGAAGGGACTTACTTTTCTCGGTCCTTTGGTTAGAAGATTTTCATTTTGATCTTCCATTACTTTTAGTCCGCCGACTCCAGTACCGATTAATACCCCAACTCGGTCGGCATTAAGATCGTCGATGACGAAATTGGCATCCGCGATCGCTTGTTTGCTGGCACACACTCCAAATTGAGCGAAACGATCCATTCGCTTTGCATCTTTTTTGTCTAAATAGTCGCAGGGGTCAAATCCTTTAACCTCCGCAGCAATTTGACAAGCGTGTTTCGAGGCATCAAAGAGAGTTATCGAGCCTACTCCATTACGTCCCTCTAATAGCCCAGCCCAATATTCTGCCAGATTATTACCAATGGGAGTAATTGCGCCCAAACCTGTAATTACGACCCGTTTTTTTTGCCTATTTGTCATCTTCGCTCTTCTTAAATTTTTATTTGCTAATATCTCTGTTGAGGCTGCTTGTTGATTGCCTGTCTTTTTGCGTTAACCATCTTATACGATTCAGCCAGGCGATCTAATTTTTCGAGGTCGAGGCAAACTAAATATTTTTGCTGACTATGGATGTTGGAATCGCCACAATTAAATTTTCTAGTTTGACTTCTCCGCCGATGCAGCCATCATTAACTTGAATATAATTAACAATTATGAATTAATCAGCTTATGCAGCCGCGCCTGTTTCTTGAGTAATATGCTCTACTGCTTTACCTACTGTATCTATTTGTTCGGCAGCTTCGTCAGGAATTTCAATATCGAATTCTTCTTCTAAAGCCATTACTAGTTCTACCGTATCTAGAGAATCGGCACCCAAGTCATTGGCAAAACTTGCTTCGGGAGTAACTCTATCTGCTTCTACTTCTAGCTGATCGACTACAATACCTTTTACTTTTTCAAAAATTTCTTGATTCATTGTTTTTTTCCACTAAATAACCCGATCTATTACGATAAACATAGATTTAAGATAAATTGACGGGTTTGTTTCCTCATTAATGCTGGCTTAGAACGTTTAATATACCAAAAGAATTTTTTTTCAATAGATTAAACGCTTTGGTTTAAAAAGCGGCAACTTTTATCTTATCTGAAAGAGGGACAAAGTTATAGCAATCCTAATTGTGGCGATTAATTAA
>NZ_JBZNBU010000284.1:0-19242 GCF_058530065.1 Waterburya sp.
AACAGTGCCATCGCCTGCATCGGCAGTAGCATCCGTATCAACAGTGCCATCGCCTGCATTAGCCGTAGCATCCGTACCAACAGTGCCATCGCCTGCATCGGCAGTAGCATCCGTATCAACAGTGCCATCTCCTGCATTAGCCGTAGCATCCGTATCAACAGTGCTATCTTCTACGTCGGTAGTAGCATCCGTACCAACAGTGTCATCTTCTACGTCGGCAGTAGCATTCGTATCAACAGTGCTATCTTCTCCTGCATCGGCAAGATTAGCGTTTCCGTCTACACTTGTTTCTGGTAAGTTTGAATTGTCTGTGGATGGATTAGCTAATTTAGATGCGATCGCTATTGCGCTAGCAGTCGATAAAGAACCGATTCTGTTGGTAATTACTTCTTCTCCCCCTTGTGAGGTAGCAAAACCTAAAAATGCTTCGGTAGGTTCGGTGGGTTCGCCTTGATAGACTAGATAGAAAGGTTGAGAGAAGGGATATCTTTCATCATCTGGTTGAGTCTGGTGCATGGTTACTATCTTGATATCATCTCTATCGATGACATCATTAGCAACTGCATAACCAATACCATTCGTTCCCAGTTTGGAAATGGCATTATCTAAACTGTCTTCTTCCAGTTGAGTTGTATTTGCACCAGTAATAAATTCACTCTCTTGAAAGACTGGGTAACTGGGAAAAGCTTGTCTAGTATCGTTGGTATCGGGTAAATCTACTAGATTTATCGTCCCAGGATTTCCTCCTATTTCCGACCAATCAGTAATTTCACCTCTAAAAATTTGAGCAAATTGGGAGATGGTTAAATTTCCGTTGAAAGGATTGTCTTTAGAGATGACAATGGCAATTTTTTCTCTACTAATAGGTACTGCAATTAAGCCCTTTTGTCTCTCGGTTGCAGTCAGGTTTCGACCAATTCCAACTAAGTCTACTTGACCTTCGGATAAGCTTTGAAGAGCAGCTTCGGAACTTTGAGTTTCAATGTTGACCTGAGCTTGGGGATATTTTTCTATAAAACTTTCTTTTAAACTTTGATTAATACTGCTAGTACTATTAGAAGTTGCAATTTTTACTGTTGCCTCGGCGGGTAATTCATCGGGAAGATTAAAAGTCGTGGGCGTTACGTCAGCTTGAGCTAATAAAAAAGCTTTAGCAGGTTGAGACACTCCAACTAAAGCCAACATTACTGCTGCCAAGGTAACTAGGGAATTATGTGTTTTGTGTAACATTTCAGGCTAGATTATATCTGATTATTTGGGAGTTAATTATATAAGGTAGATAACTGAAATTAGGCTCTAAGTTATCTTGTTTTAAGTATTATGAGAGAGTGAAAATACCTAGATTTGCATAAGTTCACACATATTATCAAAAACGCCAGTTCATTTCTATGAAGATCTCTGGAAAACTATCTCGTAGTCAAAAAATTTGTCAAAACAACATTTACTTAACAAACAAAAGATACAAATTTGACAAATATTGATAATTACCTATGCAGAATTAATTACACATTTTATTTCCCCTATTCCCTATCCAAACTATTTAATTAAATTTGCATGACTATTTATTAAAAATGATCGCACCACTATAAATTACGATCGGCTACCTGCAGCCTTAAACTTGATCGAGAATTTATCCGATTTAATACTTTAGTTTTAACTGACTTACCTTCTTAGAGTTGAAAAACATCAAGGGTCTAAATAATAACCTCAAAAGAATGACTAGAGATTGCAACTCATTAGGAGTATATTTTTTTTGCCATCTATGGGGAGTGCAATAAAGCATTTTGACTAATTCTCGATGTTGTTCGGTAGTTAACTGCTGAAATTTGACAATAGCTGTTAAAAAATCATCTTGAATATAGCTACGAGTCACTTTTCCTGGAATAATTAGGGTTTCTGGTAATAGTTCGACGAATAATTGCGTGTTCAAGCTAGCATTTTGATCGACAATTATCTCTACCCCTTCTTCAGAAATTTTTTGGGTGATACTTTGGTAGGTAAAGCGATCGCTATAAATATTTATTTCTTTTTTGATGCTAAACCATTCATAAAAGCTGGACTTGGGTAAATCCAAGAGAGTTATCATCGCTACGCTAATGGTAAGTAAATTGTAGCTACTCCAATATAATCCTAAGTTAAATCCACTGCTGGGAGGAGCAAATAAACTAACGCTAAAGCTAATTACAGTAATGACAAAAAATACAGTCATCGGTAATGCCAGAGACCAATTATAGTTAAATTTATCCCTAAACGTACCTTTGGGAGTAACTTTAAAACCCTTCCCAAAAGGATTGAACATAACTTCGACAACCGTCATAAATACGGGAATTGTTTGAATTAAAGAATATACATCTGACAACAATACAGATCGCGATCGCTTGTTTAACCAAGCAAACATAGTCACCTGCATCATGTAGTAGGGCAAAAAGACATAAGCCAATTCTGAAGAACTGCTTAATACTGGATTTAACCGACCAAAAATACAAATTACGGGAACAATTAAAAAGAAAACCCGAGGAATACAGCTAAACCAGTGCAAAATTCCGTCTAAGTGACCCAATCTTTGCCACAAACTCAAACCAGGAATAGTTAAAGGATTGGATTTGATAAAGAGAGCCTGCAAAGTTCCTCGCACCCAACGCAATCGCTGTTCGATGTGAGCGCCAATGCTTTCGGCTGCTAAACCCGCACTAAGTTTTTCATCTAGATAGACTAGTTCGTAGCCTTGAGCCGATAGTCTAATTCCAGTGAAATAGTCTTCGCTAACAGACTCGGTAGAAAAATAACCAATTTCTCTTAATGCTTTGCGTCTGGCAATAAATGATGTTCCCGCACAAACTACACTACCCGCACCATCTTTGATTGGCTGCAAGTGACGATAAAAAACTTCTTCTTCTGCGGTTAGAACATTTTGTAAGCCTAAATTGTGAGCAATAGGGTCTGAATTATAAAAACTCTGTGGCGTTTGGACTAAAGCTATTTTATCTTTTTGAAAAAAGCCAATCGTACGTTCTAAAAAGTTACTTGTGGGTATAAAATCCGCATCAAAAACTACAACTAACTCTCCATGAGTTTGTTTGAGAGCATTATTTAAGTTTCCAGCTTTAGCAAAAGAATTATCCAGTCTAGTAATGTAATTACAACCCAACTCTTGGGCTAATTTTGCCACACTTTGCCTTCTTGTATCGTCCAACAAATAAATTTTCTTGTTATCATAATTTATTGCTTGGCAACCAATTATTGTCCGCTTGAGAATAAAATCTGGCTCGTTATAAGTAGGAATTAGAATATCAACCGAGGGACAATAATTATTTCTCTTAGCAGAAATAGCATATTCATCTGCTTCGCGGTCTCTTTTTCTTACTGTTAGCAATAGCAGCATTTGTAAAGCACTACCGCCCATTGCTAATAGCTCCATGGAAAATAGCGTCAAGCTAAATATACCTTCTACTGGAGTAGCTAAATTTAATGTAGAAAGAGATCTCCACAAAAAATAACGTAAAAACAGGGTGAATAAAATTGTCGCTATCAAACGCCGAGAGAAGGTGTTTGGTTCGGGAGATAGTTTAATTACAATCTGCGCCAAAATAAATAATATTATTGTGGGAGCTAACAAATAATAATCATTACTGACTTGAGGTGGCATCAGCCAATTAGGTGGATTGGTTTGAACTAAATGTAGCTGGACAAACAATTCGGTAACGTGACTATTCCCCAACAGCCATGAGATAGCAATCGCTCCTGCAAAACCCAATACAGATAAAACCACCAAGGTTGCACGATGCAAAGGAAATCTTTTGATAGATTTTCTCTGAAAATAAATTCTTCTGTTAGACTCCGATCCTGGCTTGATAGTTTGCATTATTGATATGTAGGAGTGATTATACCTATCTAAGTAGAGCCAGCTTAACAAAACATATGTAAATTTCTCGTTAACACAAATTGTTTGTATCTCAAGTTATGGTAGAAAACATCTGACGATCGAGATTCCTAGTTAAAATAGTATTTTTGATTTTGAATTTTAAAAAATATAAATTAGCTTGGGATTGAAAAAATATACCGATTTATCGACAAAAGACAACAATCAATATTTTTGGGGATATGTGATTAGCTGTAAGGGAATAAAAATCATGAGTTCTTAATATTTGTAATTTAGATTGTTTTCTAAAACGATCGTGTTTTAAATTCCCCATCAAGTCTTTTATTGAATATTGAGCGACCAATCGTAGTCCAAGTACTTAACTTTGTAGTCGTTTTGCTCTAAAAATTGCCTATCTTGAGAGGTTAATTTACTACTAAAATAGTTCAAAACTGCTCTCTGTTGTTTGTTACCCTGAAATTTATCATCTACACCATAGGTCTTAATAAAGTCTTTGCCATACCATTTAAAAATAGAAGATAAAAGTACTCGATTTTTAGCTCGATCGATACTAAAACCATGAATACTATCGGCAAACCTAGCAGTTTGATCGTCTAATTGAGCATCCAACTGTTCGGGTAGATAAGGTTCTTGGCGTAAAGGAGGACAACTGATTGCAGCGCACACTAATGCTACATGAATTCTCGGTTCGTTAAAATCCTTGCGTAAAATATCGTGTTCGATATTATCTAAAGTTTTTTCTTCCCCTGCCAAATTGAACTTGCGTCGATTCCAGACTCCTCGAATATCTCGAATACTATCAACTAGAGGATCGCGATCGATAATCGATTGAAGAGTAAAAGCATTATAAGCATTGCTCAAAAAGGCAATTTGTTCGGCTTCACTCCACGAAGCATAGGTTTCAGGAGACACTTCTCCAAGAGATTGATTAAAACGATCTAGTTGCTCTCTATTTGCTTGTAAACCAACATAATCAACCAAGCCCATATCGTCTACATAGGTTTGTAAGACTTCAGCATAATCTTGGTAATCGAAAGATGAATTAGCCGCAACCTCCACTGTCACTTCTGTGGATAATCTTACAGGTTCAAATTTTGGCAAGGAATTTGCTAGCTTGCCATAGTTCAAGACTGCGATCGCACTTAAAATACCAATAGATAAAATAGTTTTATTCATAATCTTCAGCAAAATTTTTTCTAGACAAATACCAAATAAACAGACTAAAGTGAGTTTTTTATGAGAAGAACGTTAAAATTAGCCTTTTGGATGAATATATATAAAGAGAAATAAGAAAAATGAAAGGTAGTTTGCTTTTTTGTATGTCAGATTGATTATCAAAGATCCTATTATCGGCTTTTAAAATTCACTTTTTTTTGAGCCTTAACCTTAAATTAAGAAATAATTATAGAGTTTAAGTTAAAGTAGAGTATATTGTATTTCAAAAACTCGTTTTCCCTTATGTAAGTTTTCTGCTACTATTAATTATGAATGTATATCTATTTGTAACTATATTATTTGTTTGATGGATAAATACGTTACAGAAACGAAATGGGATACTTGTCTCAAGAATTAGTTGATTGAGAATAAGAATATTTTTATAAAGTAAAAAAAAGCAAACTGTTGCTTGGATAAAATCTGTTATTAAATCTGTTGGTATCTTATAAATTTTATTCTATTAAATGAGGAGTGCTACCAAAAAACAAATTGTGATTTGACATTCTTATAATGTAAATTATATTAATTTTATTGCAACTTAAAGTCCGATTAAAGCTACAAGTTACTATGGTGTTTGTTGGTTTTAAACAAATCAATCTATCACCGAAGAGTATCGCTATATTTGGTAAAACTGTTAATCGATTGAGTACCCACGCATTATTTTTGTAAAATAGTACCAAAATAAGCAGATAATTATTAGTTTTAACCTTTATTATCTAGTTTTTTTATTTTAAAATGCAAGACAATTCAAGTAAACAGTTACTTTTAATCGACAATTGCGAAACAATCGATTTAATCAAAAAAGCCGATCCCGAAGCATCAATTATTCTAGATTTTGATGAAACTTTACTATTAAGAAACTCGACTGCTGAATATTTAGATAGCCTGCGTCCTCGTCTATTAGGCTTGCTTTTAATCAAAATTCTAGGTGTTATTAAACCTTGGCTATGGCTACCCAAACCATTTAGAGGTAGTGAAATTAGAGATTGGTTTGTCGTAGTAATTCCGACAATATTATTACCTTGGACAATATTCTTGTGGCAGATTAAAGCCAAAAAGATAGCCGAATTATATACCAATCAAGAATTGGCTGCAGCCGTACAAAAAAACTCTAATTCAACCGTAATTATTGCGACTTTGGGATTTAACTTTATTATTAATCCAATTCTCAAGCACATTCCTATAAAAAGCGATCTATTAATTGGTTGTCGGTTTTGGCAAGGTGCAAAAGATCGAGGTGAAGGTAAACTGTCAATGACTCAAGATAATTTACCAAAATCTGCGATAGAATCGGCAATTTTCGTAACAGATTCTTATGACGATCTTCCCTTACTGAAAATAGTAGATCGACCCTGTTTAGTAATCTGGAAAAAAGCCAAATATATTCCTCCACTCAAAGATGTATATTTACCATTTTTTTACTTGGAAAAAGTGAAAAGAATTGGTGAAAAATATACATTAAAAGTCATTCTTTGGGACGATCTACCAATTCTACTTCTGGCATTTTCTTGGCAAGCAAATAATCCATTACTACATGGAATTAGCATGGTCTTTTTGTTAATTTCTTTCTGGTCTATTTATGAATTAGGATATTATGAAAACGATCGCGTAGCCGAAAAATACGAAGAAAAACCAAAGTTATCCATTACTTATCATATCCACAAGCAAATGATGGAAACTTGGTATCCTTGGTTTTGGTCTTTATTATTTGGTGCAATTGGAGTAATTTTACTCAAGCAATCCCTAGGAATCGAACTATTGTATGGAAACTATCCAGTTGGGGAAAGTTTTAGCTTGCAGAATTTATTGTTATTGCCCTATTTATCTTGGTTGGGATTTTTGCTATCTTCCAGAATTTGTTTTGGATTTATAACCATTTAAACAAACATACTCGTACTTGGTTATATCTGTTGCTTCAATCTTTTCGTTACTATGGATTTCTCATATTAACTGCTACCAATTTTATTGGCACGAGTCTCTTATCCAGTCATATTCTTTCGCGGAGCATTCTTTATGTAGTTTATCGCTACTCTGGAGGCAATGCGGATAATTGGCCCAAACAAGTACCAGAAAAACTTTTGCGTTGGTTGATTTTTATTTTTCTTCTCAGCGCGATCGCTTTTGGCAGTCAAAATTTACAGTTGTGGCAAGATTGGCAGACTTGGGCGATTATGGCATGGTGCTTGATTCAGGGACAAGGACAAATCAGAAGAATGCTCTCTCAGGTTAAACCTGTCTTTGAAGATGGCTCTAATAATGTCAAACCAGCCACTAAATAATAATTAAAACCCTCGGAATCGATCGCGACAGCGAGGACAAGTCTGAAGCTTGATCGAGGGTCGAGCTATGATTGACATAGTACAAAAATTCAATAATTAAAATTGACGAACCATAATGAAAAAGCAACGATTTCTAGGTAAAGTGGCTAGCCACGCTATAGCACTTTTTTTAGGAGTCATTTTGACTTTTAGCTCGATCGGGGTAATGTCTTCTAATGCAGATATGTTATCTTCCGAATCTAAGATTAATCCTAATCAAAATCCTATTGCCTTAAAAACCGAAACAGAACTTGAAGCATCAGTACCTACAGCCAAAGCCTCAACTAGTTTTGTGGCAGCAGCAGTTCAAAAAACAGGCCCAGCAGTAGTTAGAATCGATACAGAAAAAACAGTTGCCACTAGAGTCGAACCATTTTTTGACGATCCTTTTTTCCGCGATTTTTTTGGCGATCGCTTTAGCCAACAAATGCCCAGAGAAAGACAAGTAAGGGGACAAGGTTCGGGATTTATTACGGAAAAAAGCGGTATCATTTACACCAACGCCCATGTAGTTAGTGGTGCGGATAAAGTAACCGTAACTCTCAAAGACGGTCGAGAATTCGAGGGAGTTGTCAAAGGTACTGACGAAGTTACCGACCTAGCAGTAGTTAAAATTGATGCTAGGGGAGTAGACTTGCCCGTTGCCCCATTAGGCAATTCCAGTAATATTCAAGTAGGAGATTGGGCGATCGCGGTGGGTAATCCCGTTGGCTTAAATAATACCGTTACCCTAGGAATTATTAGTACTTTAACTCGTTCTTCTGCCCAAGTTGGTATTCCCGACAAGCGGATTGATTTTTTGCAAACCGATGCAGCCATTAACCCTGGAAACTCTGGAGGACCTCTTTTAAATCAAGAGGGAGAAGTAATCGGCATTAATACTGCTATTCGCCCCGACGCTAATGGTATTGGTTTTGCTATCCCGATTGATAAAGCCAGAACTATTACCAAAACCCTAGCAGCGGGCAAACAAGTACCCCATCCCTATATTGGCGTACAAATGCGGACTCTCACTCCTGAATTTGCCCAGCGCAGTAATAGTAACCCTAATTCCCCTTTTATTATTCCTGAAGTTGAAGGAGTTTTAATAGTTAGAGTTTTACCCGACACTCCCGCTGAAGCAGCAGGTTTGCGGATTGGTGATGTAATTACTGCCATTGACGGTCAATCGATTACCGATGCAGGTCAATTACAGTCGGTAGTTGATAGTAGTGGTCTGAATCAAAGTTTGAACTTTACGGTCATGCGGGGCGATCGCACTTTGAAATTGAGAGTTGTTACTACTCAATTAAGGAATATTTCTTAGAACTACATTTAAACACAGTTTCCCAAGTTACAGGCGATCGAATCAGCATCTTGTTCGATCGCTTTATCGATCTGGGAAGGATAAGGAAAAATAACTCACAAAATAATCCAATGAAATACCAAAGATGCAGACCTGAAAAAAGAGTTTATCGCAACTTAGCATTAGGAATACTAACTTTTATAATTTTTGCCACAGTCTTACCAGTAATTAATACTATTAATTATTAAGATAAATTTGTCTATGTAGGAGTCAAGATGCAAACTAGCGATCGCAATGTTAATTCAATTAATAATCTTCCTTTAATCCGATCTCGTACTGCCTCGGTAAGCAGAAAGACGGGAGAAACCGATGTGAAAGTCGAGCTAAACATTGACGGTACGGGAAAATGTACTGCGGATACGGGGATTCCTTTTTTAGATCATATGCTCCATCAGATTTCTTCTCATGGCTTAATAGATCTTAACGTTAAAGCTACAGGAGATATTGAAATTGACGATCACCACACTAACGAAGATGTGGGAATTACTTTGGGAATGGCACTAGCTCAAGCTTTAGGCGATCGCAAGGGAATAATTCGTTTCGGTCATTTCGTTGCTCCCCTCGACGAGTCTTTAGTACAGGTAGCTCTAGATTTTTCAGGTAGACCTCATCTTAGTTATGGCTTAGAAATTCCAACCCAAAGAGTCGGTACTTACGATACCCAATTAGTTAGAGAGTTTTTTGTGGCGGTGGTCAATCATTCTCAAATGACTTTGCACATTCGTCAATTGGACGGGATTAATTCTCACCATATAATTGAAGCAACATTTAAAGCCTTTGCTCGCGCTATACGAATGGCTACAGAAGTCGATTCCCGTCGTGCTGGTACAATTCCAAGTTCTAAAGGAGTCCTCTAAGAGATGACGGGGTGACTGGGTGACTGGGAGACTGGGGGGTTAGAAGAAGTAACAACTGACTACTAATAACTAACCATCAAGTAATGATAAATGTTCAATGTTCAATTGTTTAATGACCATGTGGGTTAAAGTTCAGAATGGAGATTTGGCGATCGATGCTTATTTAGCACAACCTCAAGCATCGGGGGTTTATCCTGGGGTGATTGTGATTCAGGAGATCTTTGGCGTAAACCAACATATTCGAGATATTACTGAAAGATTGGCAGCAGAGGGCTATGTTGCGATCGCGCCAGCTATTTATCAGCGTCAAGCACCAGGGTTTGAAGTGGGTTATAGTGATGAAGAGGTCAAGCAAGGTAGAGAATATAAAGTTAAAACTCAAGCTAGAGAATTACTTAGCGATATTCAGGCAACCATCGATTATTTATACAGTTTGCCAGCAGTCAAGCAAGAAGGCGTAGGCACGATTGGTTTTTGTTTTGGGGGTCATGTGGTTTATCTGGCAGCCACTCTCGAACGGGTGGTAGCAACGGCATCTTTCTATGGGGCGCAAATTGCAACTTGGTGTCCTGGAGAATCGCAACCGACGATCGAGCGCACTCAAGATATAAAAGGTACGCTTTACGCTTTCTTCGGTACGGAAGATCCTCTGATTCCTAACGAACAAACAGATTTAATTGAAGCAGAATTAAAAAAACATAATATTTCCCACCAAGTTTTCCGCTATGAAGGTGCAACTCATGGGTTTATGTGCGATCGTCGTCAAAGTTACGACTCATCTACCGCTCAAGATGCTTGGCGAGAAGTGCTAAACTTGTTTAGCCAAAACTTATAAATCGGGAAAAGTGAACTAAAATTTAGTTTAGATTTGCTCGAACCGTTACCATATATTATTCACATTACCTATGTCTGACTCAACATCCTCTTCCAATCCCGCTCAAGCCTTCTCTAGGTCAGATTTTGAGAGTGCCCTACAAAAATATGACTATGAATTTGTTAAGGGGCAAAAAGTTAAGGGAACGGTAGTTCAAATTGACTCTAACGGAGCGTATGTTGATATTGGCGGAAAATCTCCAGGTTTTGTACCCACCAATGAGGCTGCCTTGGGTTTTGTGGATAACTTAGAAAACATTTTGCCCGTTGGAGAAACCAGAGAATTTTTGATTATTCGCGAACAAGATTCCGAAGGACAAGTTACTCTATCTTTACGCCAATTAGCTTTAGATGAAGCTTGGGCGGATATCAAAGAAATGGCAGAGACGGGAAAGTCTACTCAAATACGCATTACCGGTGCTAATAAAGGAGGTGTAACGGGAGAGGTAGCAGGTTTGAGGGCATTTATACCCCGCTCTCATCTCCAGCAGCGAGATAACCTAGAATCTCTTGTAGGACAACTTTTAACTGCTACTTTTCTGGAGGTAAATCAGCAGAACCGTAAATTAGTTTTATCTCAACGAGATGCAATGCGTGCTGTGGCGATGAACAGCATTACAGAAGGAGAATTAATGCCTGGTAGAGTTGTTAATATTAAACCCTATGGTGTTTTTGTCGATCTACAGGGAGCGACGGGTTTATTGCATATCAAAGAAATTAGTGGCGCGAGAGTTGAATCTCTCAATGCCATCTTTGAAGTAGGACAAGAAATAAAAGTTGCGATCAAACAAATTGATGAGTATCAAAATCGGATGTCTCTCTCGATTAAAGCTCTAGAAGAATATCCAGGGGAGAATATCGAAAAACTAGAACAAGTAATGGCAAATGCCGAAGAGAGATGGGAAAAGGCTAAAAATGCCCCCGAATCTCAGTCAAAATCAAAATCTGAAGCAGAAGCAACTACAGAGTAAAATGAGTCCAAATGAGGGATAAATAAATTATGAGGGATGAGGAAAGTGTCGCTTGAAAGCGTTGATTTATCTCCTTGTCCCCTTGTCCCTCAATCATATCTAAAGAACGACGATTAATTCTTGAACCACTTCTCCTTCGGAGTCGGTTAATTTGAGTACGGATAAATTTCCTTCAATGTTTTCGCTATATTCCGAACCAGAGGCGATTGAAGGGTGGAGATCGGATTTTAAAGTTTCTAATTGACAGAATTGTTGGATAGTTAAGTTATTCATGGTTAAATCTTGATAATTACTTTATAGAATCTTTACGATCGCTGTTTTAACCTAACTTAAAATTTTCCCTAACTCTACGATCTCAAACACCTAGAAATGGGATTGCGATCGCACTATTTTGATGTAATATATGCTAATCAAGCTCAGTTCGGATTAAGCTACTGAATATCGATCTAGTTATTAGTTATTCTATTTCCCAAGAATTAATCATTTTTTTCGCCGTATCTAAAAACTTAGAAAATTTAGCTCTTTCTGCTGTATAAATCGCAATATAGACTCGATCGTTTTTAATTGCAAAAGTTTCCATTTGTTTCAATTGCAAGCCATTTTCTTGGCGAGAATAAACTACCATTCGTGCGGGAACTTCTGATATTTTAGTTTTGCGAGCTTGATAGACTTCAACTTGATCGCTTTTGGTTTGTTCGATTCTTTCTAAAACTTCTTGAGTATATTGATCGAGAGTGATAGCTTCGTCAGATAAATACTCAATATTGATATGTAGTTTTTCCAAAAAAAGATCGGAATCAGTTTCTAAAGGAGAAGTGAAAACCACAATTTCACCAGTAATAGGATCGTCTACATCTCGATAAGACCAGGTTTTGGGGTATTTAACTTCAAATTGATAACTATCATTGCGATAAGCAGCGAAGTTACGATAGATATTACGGTTAAGTCCAATAAAGATGATGCCTAAAGCAAATATAAATGGCAAACTTAAAAAAAACCAAATAATTTTTTGACCTAGTTTAGAAGACTTATTAGATCGATTGTTTTCTCGATGGAGATGATGATTTTTTGATTTTAAAGAAGAATTAAAATTAGTAAATATAGGAGGAGGTAAAGTTACTACTTGATGACTAAAGTCTAATTCTTCTAAAATCTCTCCAGCAGATTGATAGCGTTTATCCAAGCTATTACAAACCATTTTATTGAGGATATCTGCTAACTCTGGTCGGATATTAGCTAGGGGTATGCTATCTGAATCGAGGCGATTTTTATCTCCAGGTAATTGGAGCGATTTTACGTTCACTTGTTCTGCTAATTGACCTGTTAAAGCATAGATAATTGTCTTACCAAGACCATAAATGTCGCTACTAAAATTTGGCTTACCTTCTTTTAATTCCCAAGCAGAAAAATCATCGTTAGCAATAGTTTCATATAGTTTCTTGTCAAATAAAATAGCATTTTTGACACTGGCAAAATTAGTGAGAAATTTTTGCCCATTTTGATGCTGAATCAAACTAGAAGGTTGAATATTGAGATGGGTAATATCTGCCTGATGGAGAAAATCCAATAATCCTAAAATTTCTTGCAACCAATTTATTGCTTCATCTTCATTAATTAAAGAATTATTGAGTCTTTGCTCTAAAGTTTCGCCATCAATAAATTCTCTAACTAAAAAAAACTCGCGATCGCATTCAAAAAAATCCAATAGTTGGGGAATTTGTGGGTGTTGAGAAATATTTTTGAGCATATTTCCTTGAGCATTAAATGCTTTCAGGACTCTTTGCCAAGATTGAACCCCCAAAACTTCACTATCATAGTGAGGCTGTAGTCTCTCAATCTGACATTGTAATTTGCCAGTTTGTTTAAAATCTTCTGCTACAAACTGAGTGCTAAAATCATCTCGACTCAACTGTTTAATAATACGATAGCGATCGCGCAGTATTTTCCCAACTATTGACTCCATGCAATTCTAGTTATCCAGATTGACTGCAATTTTACTTAAAATAGGGTTATCAGCGATTAACCAAGACGTTTTGGCTAACTTGATTGTTCCCTTGATAACTCATCCAAACGAGCTAACACTTCTTGAGAATGAATGCTAGGTCTGACACCTAAGAAAATTTCTCGTAAGATTCCCTTGGGATCGATTAAATAAGTGTGTCTTAAAGACATAGCACCCAACCAAGAACCATAGGCTTTACTCACATCTCCTTGAGTATCTGCTAGCAGAGGAAATTTTAGTCCTTCCGCATCGCAAAATTCGGCATGAGAATCGACATCATCAACACTTACTCCCAAAATTTGCGCGTTTCTTGCCTCATATTCTGCAATATCTTGTTGAAAACGTCGAGCTTCTATGGTGCAGCCAGAAGTAAAATCTTGGGGATAAAAATATAAAACAATCCATTTACCTAAGTAATCTCTCAGAGAGATTTCTCCATCTCCCGTATTAGTAGGGAGGATAAATTCTGGTGCGGGTTGGTTAACGGGTGGTTGTTTGCCTCCCATCGCCCAAGCGGTAGAAGTTCCTCCCCAAGAGACTATTAAAGACAAAATAATTGGCAACCAAAATTGAATTGAAAACAAACGTTTCATAATGGACAAAAATATGATTTACTGAACAGTGAGATTAATAAGTAATGTTAAAACCCTAACAAAAATTAACCAGCATAAGTTGATTTTTTGTGGCGCTCGACGAGTTAATTCTTTTAACTGTTTGTTAACATTATTGCCTGCAAGGAAGCGTAAAAACAAGTCTACAAATTATAAGTTATGAGTACAGATTTAATACCACCTCATGGTGGCGAACTGATCGACCGTCTCGCAACATCAGAAGAAAAGCAAGACTTCTTAGCTAAAGCTGATTCTTTACCTAGAGTTCAATTAGATTTAAGAGCTACTTCCGATCTTGTGATGATTGCGATCGGTGGCTTTAGTCCCATCAGTGGCTTCATGGGTAGAGAAGATTACCTAGGAGTTGTGGAAAAAATGCGCTTGGCAAATGGTTTGCCTTGGTCTGTGCCTGTGACTCTCTCCGTTACAGAAGAAGTAGCAGAACCTTTAGAAATAGGCAGTTTAATTCGTTTGGATAATCCCGATGGTAAATTTATCGGAGTATTGCAACTAACTGAAAAATATACCTACGATAAAAAGCAAGAAGCTATTAATGTCTATCGTACTGAGGAAGATGCTCATCCTGGAGTAAAAGTAGTTTACGAACAAGGAGCAATTAATCTAGCTGGGCCAGTTTGGTTGCTAGAAAGAGAAGGTCATCCTCAATTTCCTAAATACCAAATCGATCCCGCAGCATCGAGAGCTTTATTTAAAGAAAGAGGCTGGAGTACTGTAGTTGGCTTCCAAACTCGCAATCCCATCCACCGCGCTCATGAGTACATTATCAAATGTGCTTTAGAAATCGTAGATGGTTTATTCCTTCATCCTTTGGTTGGTGCGACCAAAAGCGACGATATTCCCGCAGATGTAAGGATGCGTTGTTATGAAATTATGATGGAAAACTATTTTCCTCAAGAACGGGTGATTCTAGCGATCAATCCCTCTGCAATGCGCTATGCTGGTCCCAGAGAAGCTATTTTCCACGCTTTGATTCGTAAAAACTATGGTTGTACTCACTTCATCGTCGGTCGCGATCATGCTGGAGTAGGGGATTACTATGGTACTTACGACGCTCAAGAAATCTTTGGTGAGTTTACTGCCGAAGAAATGGGTATTACTCCTCTCAAATTCGAGCATGCTTTCTACTGTACTCGTACCGAACAAATGGCTACAGCTAAAACTAGCCCTGCTAAAAAAGACGAGCGCATCCATTTATCTGGTACTAAAGTAAGAGCTATGCTCAGAGAAGGTAAAACTCCTCCTCCACAATTCTCTCGTCCTAAAGTTGCAGCAGAACTAGCTAAAGCAATGAAAGTTGACTAGTAATTTTTTTTACTGGAATAAAACATTATAATTGGTTACAGATTTGAGGTTTATTAGATAGCCTTGTCTGTAACCTTTTTGATTTTCGGTAACGATCGCGCAATACTCCCGACCCTTGCTTTGATTAATCAACTTTTACAATTCATCTAGGATTGCTACAGTAGCTAATATGGGACTCGACCGCAGAACTTTTCTACAGCAAGCTGGAATGGCTTTGTTTGCCTGGGGAACAACCGAAGTAGGACTCGATTTTCTAGGAAGAAGCAATAACCAACTAGCAGCTTCGATTAAAAACTACCAACAAACTCTAGCTCAATCTACTAATCGCAAATTGGCATTATTGGTGGGCATCAATCGCTATCCTCACCAAGAACACCTTGATGGTTGTCTGACCGATTTAGAATTACAACGAGAATTATTAATTCACCGTTTTGGTTTTAAGCCCCAAGATATTATTACTTTAAGCGATCGCCAGGCGACTAGAGAAAATATTGAAACGGCCTTTGTCGAACATTTGAGCCAGCAAGCCCAAGCGGATGATGTAGTGGTGTTTCACTTTAGCGGTTATGGGGGTCAAATTAAAATGCCCCTCACTTCAGAATTAGCTACTTCTGAAGACCTTAATTCCGTTGAATATAAATTGGTCAATAGTTTAATGCCAGTCGATGGAGTATTGCCATCCAAAAAAACAGAAGTTTTTAATAGCATTCTGCAAGAAACTTTATTGCTGTTGGCTCAATCTTTATCTACTAGTAAATGTACTTTTGTGTTGGATACGAGTTTTAATCTTACCCCCCGCGCCAAACACAGTCATTTTAAAATTCGCTCGGCAACCAAAGTGGCAGAAACTCCTAGCTCTCAAGAATTAATATTTTTGGCAAGTCTGCGAGGGCAACTAGCAGATAAAGGGTTAAAACCGAGCAAAAGACTGCTCTCTTTGCCAGGGGTAGTATTTTCGGCATCGGGCAAAAATCAAATAGCAGTAGAGAGACAATGGGATGGTTTAGTGCGGGATTATTCACCCAAGCCCTGACTCAGCATCTCTGGCAAATTACCCCTAGTAATAAGATGCAAGTCGCCCTAGCTGCCACTGCTGCTACTGTAGAAGGAGTTATGGGCAAGCAACAGCAGCCCACTCTCAATAGTCCCGATAAATCGGCAATCGCCTACTATTTGGCTACCAGCGATCTGCCTCATGCCACAGGAGCGATCGATAAAATTAATAAAAATAATTTGGAAATTAAATTACTGGGTTTGCCAGCTAATATTCTCGATCGCTATGGGGTTAATTCCTGTCTCAGCTTGGCAAGGGAAGATAATTCAACCCCTCAGTTACAAATAAAATCGCGGGATGGTTTGTCGGCAAAAGCTCAACTTCTTGCGCCTACTACTGGGGAATCTCTTCAGGTGGGAGATTTTGTGCGGGAGTCTTTACGAATTTTTAATCGTAACCTTGGTTTGACCTTGGGTTTGGATGCAGACTTGGAAAGAATTGAAAGAGTAGATGCAACCAGTGCTTTGGCTAATATCACGGCTATAGATTCTGCGGTAGTTATTGGAGAACAGAATGCAGATTGTCTTTTAGGTAAGGTAAAAATAGATCGTCCCACAACCGAAGAACGGGATAGTAGTATTTTTAGCTATGGTTTGTATACCGCAGGGGGAAACCTAATCGGTAAAACTTCAGGGACAGATGATGAAGCAGTCAAGATTGCGATCGATCGCCTGCAACCTCATTTTAATAATCTTTTGGCGGTTAAATGGTTGGAGTTAACCAATAATGAATTTTCTTCAAGATTGCCCGTTCGCCTATCTCTAGCTTCGGGAGACGATAATCTTGTTCCCATATCTAGTACAGCTACCTATTTGGCAGAAACACCCCCTGAATCGACTAAAAAGATTAGCTTTCCTAGTAAAAATACCGTGCCTAATACCTCGAATAACCTACCAATTCTAATTAAAGGCTCGAATCTACAATTATCGATCGACAATTTGGGCGATCGCGAATTGTACTTACTATTATTTAGTATTGATACCGACCGCAATCTTGCTGCTCTTCATACTCCTCTTCAATCTAAACAAGAGAATCAAGCCTTACGACTAATAGATCTAACCATCTCTCCCAACAGCAAATTAGCCATTCCAACTGTAAATGATTCTTGGCAGTGGAAAGTTCCCGACTCGATTGGGATTAATACTCTCTATGCAATATTATCCCCTCAGCCCTTTAATAAAACTCTGATAGCCTTGGCTACTCAGGAGAGTTTTCCTTTAGATCGACAACAAATACTCAATGTCACTAATGGGATCGCTGTAATTAAATCTGTGCTGGAAGATTTACACGCTGCTAGTGCTGTATCGGAGAATTTAGTTGCTAACAAAAATGATGTTTATGCCTTGGATGTCAATAGTTGGGCAAGCTTGAGCTTTGTTTATGAAATTAATAATGGTTGATTGTTCCTCGATCGCAAATAAATAATAAACGTGAAATTCGATCTGGTTATTTTATCTAATGGACCTGGAGAAGTAGCTACTTGGGTACGCCCTGTGGTTAAATGTTTGCGCCAACAATTGGGAGATTTTAATGAAATGGTGCGAATTTCAATTTTGTTATCTCCTTGTCCTCACGGTACGGGTAAAGAGGCGGATATTGCATTAGGCTATCCCGAAGTGGATCGAGTTTTGCCTCCTGGGAACTTCTTCAGTTTTTTACTTTGGGGAAAAACTCCCAGTAATTGGCAATGGAGCGATCGCGGAATGGTCGTTTTTTTGGGGGGAGATCAATTTTACACTGTCGTCATCTCGAAAAGATTGAATTATTCCAGTTTGATTTATGCCGAATGGGAGGCTCGCTGGTATCGTTTGATCGATTATTTTGCTGCCACCAACCAACGGTTAGTCGATAAAGTATCTCCAGCCTATCACCATAAGTTCTCTATAGTAGGAGATTTAATGGCAGATACGGTCTTAGAAGTAGGAGAAAAACCAATCAAATCAGCAGGAACTAAAATCGGTTTACTAGTGGGTTCTAAACCCGCCAAACTCTCTCAAGGAGTACCTTTGTGTCTGGCGATCGCCGAATCTTTAGCTAAAAAATTACCCGACGTGGAATTTATCATTCCCCTCGCACCTACTGTAGATTTAGTCACTTTAAGCAAATATGCAAAACAAGCCACCAATCCTTTAGTAGCAGCCATGGGAAAAGTAGAAGGAGAACTGAAAACTTTATTAGGCAACAATTATCTAGTTACTTCGGGTGGTACTAAAATTAGAATTATTGCCGAATTCCCCGCCTATCAAAACTTAATTGAATGTCAGCTATGCCTGACTACTGTAGGGGCTAACACTGCCGAATTAACCTCTTTGGCTATTCCCATGATTGTCCTCTTGCCTACCCAACAACTAGATGCCATGCGTTCTTGGGATGGACTGCCAGGAATTTTAGCCAATTTACCAGGAGTGGGTACAGCTTTAGCCAAACTAATCAATTGGTTGGTCTTAAAACAAGGACGTTTATTTGCCTGGCCTAACATTTGGGCGGGTCGAGAAATTGTTCCCGAATTGGTGGGTAAATTGTCAGCCGAAGATGTTGCCGATTTAGTTATTGATTATTTAGACAATCCCTTAAAACTCCAAACTGCGATCGATAATTTAATCTCAGTTAGAGGAAAAACTGGTGCGGTCAAAAAGATTGCAGATATAATAGAAGGGGAAATAAAAAAAACTTGATCCCTAGCGCTCGGCGTAAGTTTTGATTAGCTAGCTCTTAGGCATTGCATCTACGATTCAGTCTCGAACTTATTAGCTGAAAGCCGAAAGCTCTAAAATGACTTAAAACTTAACACAA
>NZ_JBZNBU010000285.1:0-9248 GCF_058530065.1 Waterburya sp.
CAGTATTTTCTACTACCTTTAACTTAAATTGAGGAGATTTTAAGTTCATCTTTTGGTTAATCGCCACAAATTTAGGATCTAATTCACCTACTACTAAGAGTATGGGGAGCTTAATATTTATTAGCTCTTCCCAGAGAGAAGATTGTCTTCCCAAACCCAAACAACGTAAAGACTGGGCTAATTGCCAGGGGTTATTATTCAATCTTCTGGCGATCGCATGATGATAATTAGGATGGCGAACTAAAGAAGCAAATAGAGGATTTTGATACCATCTCTCTAAAAACAAAGCAAAGTTTTCAGTTTCTAGTTTATTTGCTAAGATGGCATCTTTTTTAAGGCGTTCTTCTCTTTCTGCTTGAGTTGGTAAACCAGGAGAAGCGGATTCCACAACGACTTTAACAAAATATTGAGGAAAATAAACCGCCAAATATAAAGCTAGCCTTCCCCCCATAGAATAACCAACTAAAATACATTGTTCGAGCGATAATTCTTGCAACAAACCAACAATAGCGAAGGCTACATCGGACATTCCGTAATCGCCATTCCATTTTCCAGTCTTTCCATGTTCGGGTAAATCGACTAGCAAGCAGCAAAAATCATCTTGCAACAGATCGACAACTTCTTGAAAATCCCGACTACTCCCCATAAAGCCATGCAAAAACAAGATAACAGGTTTATGACGACTGCCCTTTATGATGTAGTGTAAATTGCGTAGCTTCATTTCTGGGGGATTAGGTGACTAGGGGACAACAAGAAAGCGTAGCTACTTATTACTTATTACTTATTACTTATTACTTATTACTTATTACTTATTACTTATTACTTATTACTTATTACAAATCACTCCATATTGATGGGATCGACATCAATAGTCATGCTGACAGACTTGGGTAAATGCGATCGCAAGCTATTGAGATCGGGGAGGTTAGATTCTTCTAGAGGAAATTTAATCAAAATTTGCCAGCGATAACGACGGGCTACCCGCATGATACTAGCGGGTGCAGGACCTAAGATATCGTATTCTGGACTGAGGATATCGATTAAAATATCGGCTAAAGTTTCTGCTGCTTGCTCTACTTCCTGACTATCTATACTGCTTAATTTGATTAAAATCAGTTTTCCATAGGGAGGGTAACTCAACTCTTCCCTAGATTCTAATTCCGCTCTACTAAAGCGATCGTAATCGTGATTTTTCACCGCTTGAATTACAGGATGTTCTGGAGAATAGGTTTGCACGATAACCTTTCCTGGGGCTTCTCCCCTTCCCGCCCTTCCTGCTACCTGAGTCATGGTTTGAAAAGCTCTTTCGGCGGCACGATAGTCGCTACGATGTAACAAACCATCCGCTGCGACAATTCCCACTACTGTAACCCCCGCAATATCTAATCCCTTAGTTAACATTTGCGTGCCAATTAGAATATCAGCTTCTTGACGCACAAAGCGATCGATTAATTCGCGATGCGCCCCTTTTCTATTCCTAGTGGTATCGCTATCAAACCGAATCGATCGCAATTCGGGAAATAATTTATTTAACTCTTGGGTTACCTTTTGCGTGCCACTACCAAAAAACTTGAGATAGGGAGAACTACATTCAGGACAAGATTTGGGTTGCAGGGCAGTATAGTTGCAATAATGACAGCGTAATAATTTTGCTGCCCCTTCATGACTGTAGTGATAAGAAAGAGAAACATCACAGTGGGGGCATTCGATTACATAACCGCAACTGCGACAAGAAACGAAAGTACTGTGTCCCCGTCGAGGAATAAACAAGATTCCTTGTTCTCCTTTCTCTTGCATTTCTCGTAGGGCGTTTTGTAATGTTCCACTAAAAATAGAACGATTCCCCCGACTTAACTCTTGACGCAAATCGATAATAGTTACCTGGGGTAACGGACGAGATCCAATTCTACTTGGCAATGAAAGATAAAATTTATTGTTATCACTTATCTCTATCTCCTCGTCTCCCAGTCTCCCCATCTCCTCGTCTCCTCGTCTCCCATTCTCCTCGTCTCCCAGTCTCCTCGTCTCCCAGTCTCCCCATCTCCCAGTCTCCCAGTCTCTAACCGCAACCAAACTTTCCAAAGAAGGAGTAGCCGAACCCAAAATTAAGGGACAATCATTAAACTCCGCCCGCCAATCAGCTACCTGACGAGCGTGATAGGTAGGTGCGGGGCGATTTTGCTTAAAACTGGAGTCATGTTCTTCATCCAGGACGATTAAACCCAAATTTGGCAAGGGAGCAAAAATCGCCGATCGCGTGCCGATAACTACTTGGGGTTCTCCTTGAATGGTTTGTCGCCAAGTGTCGTAACGTTCGCCTGCCGATAGTTTGCTGTGATAAACGCATA
This sequence comes from Waterburya sp., assembly GCF_058530065.1. NCBI lineage: Bacteria > Bacillati > Cyanobacteriota > Cyanophyceae > Pleurocapsales > Pleurocapsaceae > Waterburya > Waterburya sp. The sequence continues at coordinate 2,349 of NZ_JBZNBU010000285.1, forward strand.
CTTGCGTTCCAAATCGGGCGCGAAAACGGTCTGTTAGTTGGGGAGTCAGACCAATTTCGGGGACTAAAACTAATGCCGATTTATTTTGAGCTAAGATTGGCGCGATCGCTTGTAAATATACTTCGGTTTTTCCCGATCCCGTTACCCCATGTAGCAGAATTTTGGCGTAACTAGTCTGGGCTTTAATGACAGCTAAGGCTTTAGCTTGCTCGGGGCTTAGTTCTTTAGGTGAATCTGGAGTTTGGGCGACTCCCTGTTCTTTCCGCAATACCTCGCGATCGTCTAAGATTATGTAGCCTTTATCTACTAGTTTTTTTAGGGTTGGCAAAGTGGTTTTGCAGGATTTCAGGAATTCTGTCTGCCAAGCTTCTCCCCCTTCGTTTTTGAGGATATTTTAAATTTCTTTTTGTCTGGTGGTCAAATCATTTAATAAGCTTCCAGAAACCAAAGTAACGGCGGTTTTTAGTTTGGGTTTGGCACGTTTTGGGTCTTCAAGATAGTTTTCAATCCAGCCTCGTTTATTTAACTCTCGAATACCGCGACTTGCTCCTTTAATCTGGCTTTTGAGATAACTGACGCTATAATCTCCATCTTTTTGACTTTGCAGCAGTTTTAGAACTTTTCCCGCCACCGTATTACAAAAATTCTCCGCACCTGGAGGAATTGCTGCTTGATTTAATCTGATTCTACGTTGCGATCGCCCTAACAAACCAGGAGGAAGAGCAACGCGAATCGTACTGATAAGATCGGTACAGTAATAGTTAGCTATTTTGCCTAATAATTGCCAATATCTGGGAGGAAAAAAACTCGATGTAATAACATCTTCAATGGGACGAATACTATCTATTTTTAGATCTTGAGGAGGATCGATTAACAAGCGAATGACAATACCACCGTGAGTTTGCATTCCAAAAGGTACGCTGACAATATCTCCTGCTGCAACTAATAAACCTGGGGGAAGACTATAAGTATACAACTTCTCTATTCCAGGACAATCTACTAAAACTTCGATCCATTTTCTGACATTAGTTTCATAATTTTGTTCGGGTTCTGCTGCGATAAAAGTAGTTGGTTCTAGAGATTCTGCTAAGTCTTCGTAATTTAATCGAGATAGATTGCTATGAGTACCCGTTAACATCAGATTATTACCAACATTCGTACAAAAATACTATCTTACCAATAAAAATTCAGCTTAATTACTTTAAAGGTCAATTGTTTTCTCTAGTTTTTATTTTTATCAGTGATATTACGTAAAATCACTTAATAATCGTAATTTGAAGCAATTAAAAAAAAGACTAACAAATCCTGTAACCTTTACCGCTTAAGCAATCTTCATAGTTTATAATCAAGACAAAAATTTTCTCAGCCTGAGATTAAGTTAGCAATTCATTACAAAACTTTATTTAGGGTAAAAAAGAATACAGTTTTTTTCAAGGTTTAATGGAAGTATGCTTAATTAATTCTGCCAAAATATAGAAATAAGAAGTTAGCTTACATATTTAGGAAATAAACATGAACGATAACTACTAAAAACCTTTAACAATAGGAGATTGTACTCAATTCATAGTCCCATACGTTACCCCATTTTTACAAAAAAAAACATTAAGAAAAGATGTGATTTTGCTAGATTGATTCCGAAGTATGAGACTTTAATAATCATACAATCAGTAAGAAAATAAAGCTAGAATTTGAAAAAAACTGTCAAGGATAAATTAGCGATAAAACCGTTTGCCTAAAGATTTAATAAAACTTTTAAGAGAGCTAATTCGACATAAGTAGAGCAAATATAAATTTATCCTATCAGTTAAATATTGATAATAAATTTTTCGTAAATATCCAAATACTTCTTTAGCAAAATTTAGGAATAAAACTAATGAGTACAGCAAAACTAACAGATAAAACCGCGTACGATATCGACATTGCTCTAGACGAAGATGCCGCCACAATTGATGAAGATTTAAAATTAGTTGAAGCAGAATACTCTTCAGGAGACAGCGAAAATCCTGAAGCGAATAGTCGTCGCAAACTTCCTTTAGAAGATAATATAGGTGCTTTTTTCAAAGAAATGGCTCGTTACCCACTCCTAACAGCAGAAGAAGAAATAACTTTGGCTAATGATGTCAAAATGATGTTGGAGGTGGAGAAAAATAGACAAAAACTCATTAGCAAGCAAGGAGAAAAGCCAAGTAAAAGCACATTAGCAGCTGCTATGGGTTTGGAATCGGAACGCCAACTAGAACTATTGCTTTATAAAGGCAAAGTAGCCAAGCGTAAAATGATTCGTTCTAACCTGCGTCTAGTGGTTTCCATCGCCAAACGCTATCTCAATCGTGGCGTACCTTTTCTAGACTTAATTCAAGAGGGTGCGATCGGTTTAAATAGAGCTACTGAAAAATTCGATCCCAATAAAGGTTATAAATTCTCTACCTACGCCTACTGGTGGATCAGACAAGCAATCACTCGCACTATTGCTAATGATGCTCGCACCATTAGATTGCCGATTCACATTGTTGAAAAGCTCAATAAGCTCAAAAAAGCCCAACGCAACCTCAAACAAAAACTACAACGCAACCCCAACGAATCAGAATTAGCCAAAGAATTAAAAATTTCTCTTGCCCAATTACGTCAACTGTTAGAATTGCGCCGTCAATCTTTATCTCTCAACCATCGAGTTGGTAAAGCAGAAGATACCGAACTAGTAGATTTGTTGGAAGACAGCGATCTTCAATTACCCGAAGATCGAATGAATGAAACCATGATGCGTCAAGAAATTACCGATGTCTTGGATGATGTCTTGACTCAAAGAGAAAAAGACGTGATTTGTCTCCGTTATGGGTTGTCCACCAGCCAGCCTTACACCCTAGAAGAAGTGGGCGGTATGTTTAGCCTTTCCCGCGAAAGAGTGCGCCAAATTCAAAGTAAAGCCATGCGCAAACTACGTCGCCCTCAAGTAGCTCGTCGCTTAAAAGGATGGTTAAATTAATTAACCCTAGTTTTATCAAGATGTAGTATGCGATCGCCTGTCAAACCAGATTAGATCTGACATTCAAGGCGATCGCAATTTGCTCATAATGGCAACACGCCAGAATTTATAGATTGCCACCTTAGCGTTGTTTATTTTTAAGCTTTAAAATGGATTTGTAAGGCTACAACAGCGCGATCGCATTTATTTACTATGCTCAATCCTACTTTGGTTTGGATAATTGCAGGGGGGATTCTCTGCATGATGGAATTTGTCTATCCCTCAGCATTTGTCAGCTTTATGATGGGTGTGGCTGCAATGTTAGTGGCGATTGTCTCTTTGTTTTTACCTAATCTAATCATATTAACCGCTCTTTGGTTGGTTTTTGCTACGGCATTAATTATTCTCTCGCGACGTTTTTTTACTCCCAAAAGTAAAGTAGCAATTACAGGTGATGATGTGGAAGCTAAAGCTATTAGTGGTATTCCTGCTGGAACAATGGGGAGGGTTCTTTATGAAGGAAATTCTTGGCAAGCAAAGTGTGCTGATGAAACTAGAGATATTGCTCCTAATGAAGTTGTTTATATCGTGCAGAAAAAGGGCAATACTTTAATTGTTTTACCTTACAAAATGCTTGATTGAAATTAATTCAAATAATATAACATCCAACTAGCGATATATTTATTTTTAAAATAACTAATTATTAACAATAAAACCTTAAATAGATTTAATCTTAACCATAACTAAGCTAAGTTGAGGCAAATTTGATTAAGCAAAAAATTAATTGATGGATACCTATATTCTTAGCTTGCTCATTCTTGGCTTATTACTATTGGGCGTAACTTTGGGTTCAGGTTGGATCGAAAGATTGCCCCTTTCTTATGCCATAGTTTATCTAATTGTAGGTATTTTATTAAGTTCTTATGGTTTGGGTTTAATTAAAGTCAGACCAAGTACCCAATTCCTGGAAAGGCTGACTGAATTTATTGTTATTGTCTCGGTATTTGGTTGCGGGCTAAAAATTAATCGCCCCCTCAAACTTTGGGCGTGGCAATCGACAATAAGATTGATTGGTTTGTTGATGCCAATTTCAATTTTTACCCTGGCAGCAGTCGCCCATTATATTTTAGACATGAGTTGGGGGGCTGGAATATTACTAGGAGCAATTCTCGCCCCTACCGATCCAGTTTTGGCTTCTGAAGTACAGCTAGCCGACGTAGAAGATCAAGATGAATTGCGTTTTGCTCTCACTTCCGAAGGTGGGGTAAACGATTCTCTTGCTTTTCCTTTTGTTTATTTCGGTATTTATGCCGTTCAAGATTCTAATTGGGATAATTGGTTCAAAAAGTGGGTGGCGATCGATTTAATTTGGGCGATCGCAGCAGGAGTTATGATGGGCGTTATTATTGCCAAAATAGTAGTCTGGATCGATCGCAGGTTACAAAAACTTCGTCCTGCCAACGATTTAATGGAAGATTTTGTAGCACTTAGTATTATTCTGCTCGCTTATTCCATAACCGAACTAGTCTACGGTTATGGTTTTCTGGCTGTATTTGTTGCTGGTTTGGTGGTGCAGCGAAGCTATTTTCCCTTTCAGGACAAGCGAATGGCACAATTAGAATTTACAGAACAAATAGAAAAGCTATTAGAAATTACGGCGATCGTTATTTTAGGAACTGTATTATTATTTGCACCAATGGTTGAATATGCAGGACAATCCCTATTAATTGCAGGAATGTTATTTTTAATAATTCGCCCTGTAGGTGTTTGGTTAGCAATGTTGCCAGGACATTTACCATCAAATACCCGTCGCTTGATGGGATGGTTTGGGATCAAAGGTTTGGGTTCGGTTTATTATCTCACCTATGCTTTAGGTAAAGAAGTAACGGGAGATGTTGCCGAACAGATTCTCTGGATTACCTATACGATAGTTGTATTCTCGATAATTCTTCATGGCATTACTGCTTATCCCTTAATGGCTTGGTATGAAAATATAAAAAAAAATAGGGAAAACAACAAAACGATCTCAGGAAAAAACTAAATCGATCGACTACCTAGCTCTTTTGTAGAGAGCAATACCTAATCTCTAACCTCAAACTAACTTTCAGAATTAAACTTAATAAATTAACCCGATCGCATTTAATCGGAGTTATAACTAAAACAATATTAAAATTCAATATATTTGAGGCTCTAAATCATGACTCAGTTTCTAACTCTAATTTTATTGATGTTTTTTGGCTCGGGTGTAGCAGGTTCGGTCAAAATTGTTAAAGAGAAAGAAGAGTATCTGATTGAAAGTTTGGGTAGCTACAAAAAGAAACTAGAGCCAGGATTAAATTTCGTCGTTCCCTTTATCGATAAAGTAGTTTACAAAGATACGGTCAAAGAAAAAGTTCTAGATGTTCCCGCTCAATCTTGTATTACTCGCGACAATGTCAGCATTACCGTAGATGCGGTGGTTTATTGGCGCATCATGGATATGTACAAAGCTTTTTATAAGGTAGAAAATCTTCGAGATGCCATGGTGAATATGGTTTTGACTCAAATTCGTTCGGAAATGGGTAAATTAGAACTCGATCAAACCTTTACCGCTCGTACTGAAATCAACGAAATTCTGTTGCGAGAATTGGATATTGCTACCGATCCTTGGGGAGTTAAAGTAACGAGAGTCGAATTGCGAGATATTATGCCTTCCAAAGCAGTACAAGACTCGATGGAATTACAAATGGCAGCCGAAAGACAAAAACGAGCTAATATTCTCACTTCCGAAGGACATCGAGATTCGGCGATCAATTCCGCTCAAGGGGATGCTCAAGCTAAATTATTACAAGCAGAAGCTGCCAAAAAAGCAGCTATTTTAAAAGCCGAAGCAGAACAGCAAGCCATTATCCTTAAAGCTGAAGGGGAACGTCAAGAACAAATCTTAAAAGCCGAAGCTACTGCCGAAGCCATGAAAATTGTCATGGATAAACTGCAAAACGATCCTAATGCCAGAGAAGCATTACAGTTTCTTCTAGCTCAAGAATATTTAGAGATGGGTAAAGAGATCGGTCAAAGTGATAGCAGCAAAGTTATGTTTATGGATCCCAATAGTATGATTTCTACTATTGAAGGAGTTCAGTCGGCAATTTCTCAAAAAACTACTCGCGATCGCCAAAATCATACTCCCGTAATTCGAGAAAATTTGTCTATCGATAAATATTAAGAAAAACTTTGACAGTTATGTTGCTTACTAAAGCTTTAAAAGAATGGGCGGTTGCCGTTGATGCTCTTACCGCAGGCAAAACTATAGTTCTATTGCGAAAAGGAGGAATCGGGGAAAAGAAATTTGAGGTCAAAAGCGATCGCTTTTGGTTGTATCCCACCTACGAACATCAAAAACCCCATTTACTTAAACCAGAATATTCCCAAAAAGTAAATCCTGTACCATCGGGATGGCATCCTCAGACAGTAGAAATTAAGAGTTATGCTGAGATAATCGATGTGATTTCTATCTCCGAACCACAAAAAGTAGAGGCATTATTGCCTTACCATATTTGGAACGAACAGATGATAAGCGATCGCCTTAAATGGAAACCCCAACAGCCATTGATGGTTTTATTACTCAGGGTTTATCATCTCGATTCTCCCCAATCTATTCCTTTCGATCCTGCCTATGGTGGTTGTAAATCTTGGATTGATTTATTAGAATCAATTTCCATCGAATCATCTAGTTCGGCGATCGAAGACAGTCATTACCAAAGATTGATAACAGAAATTAAAGATTTAACCAAATGTTGTGAGAACTCTCAGTCTTCGGCTTCGCCAAGGCTGGGACGGGGCTTATCAATACCTGGGGAAACCCCAGGTAACAGCCCCTCATGAATCACAATTATACAAACATTTTTTGTGTTTATCATCATATGATATAGTGGTAAACATGATAAGAGTAGCACAAA
>NZ_JBZNBU010000286.1:0-5213 GCF_058530065.1 Waterburya sp.
GAAGTAACAAGTAAAAAGTAACGAGTAACGACAATGGACGCTGCTACTCGTTACTCGTTACTCATTACTTAAAGCGTCGAACTCCCACACCTTTTTTCGTTCACCCTTAGAAATATATAAATAATTCTGCTTGGGTACTTAAGTTCTAGATAGTACAAAGGTTCACCTTAACAGGGGTAGAACTAAGAACTAAGAACTAGTAAATTTTCCCAGAGAGCTATTCAATTAAAAACGGGGGTAAATAACTATTGGTAGTTTGTCAGTGATATGGATCGTATTCAATCTGGGTAATTTTATAATGTACCCTACAAACTGATTCAATGTCATCCAAGACAGATTCATCCAAAATCGGTTTATCGACCGCGACTTGTATTATTATTGCCAATATGATTGGCACTGGCGTATTTACTAGCTTGGGGTTTCAAGTAGTAGATTTGCAGTCGGGATTTACTCTTTTACTGTTGTGGTTAGTAGGAGGAATCTTTGCTATTTGTGGCGCCCTTAGTTATAGCGAATTGGGTGCAGCCATGCCTCATTCTGGAGGCGAATATTACTATCTCTCTCGAATATATCATCCTGTAGTCGGTTTTTTATCGGGATGGGTATCGGTAACGGTAGGATTTGCTGCACCTATTGCAGCTGCTGCCATGGCTTTGGGAGCTTATTTTTCTAGTGTATTTCCGATAGTTTCTCCTAGAGCGATCGCTTTATTCGTAGTAATTGGTGTTTCTTTAATACATACAAGAAATTTAAAATTGGGTAGCTATTTTCAACAGGGTTTTACTGTTTTGAAGGTGCTGCTGATTTTGATTTTAATTGGCTGTGGATTGTTGTTAGCTAACAGTCAAGGCTTGGAGTTTTTCCCTTCTGGGGAAGATCTTAATTTAATTTTTAGCTCGCCTTTTGCTATTTCTTTGATTTATGTTACCTATTCTTATTCAGGATGGAATGCTGCGGTTTATTTGGCTAGTGAAGTAGAAGAACCAGAAAAAAATATTCCTCGTTCTTTGATTGGGGGAACTGCGATCGTTATCGGTCTTTATTTATTACTCAATTTTATTTTTTTGTACAGTACTCCCCTCGATAGTTTGGCTGGAGAAGTGGAAGTTGGTTACATTGCTGCGGGGCAAATTTTTGGAGCTTCGGGAGCGAAAATCATGGGGATTTTAATTTCTTTTGGCTTAATCTCTTCCATTAGTTCGATGGTTTTGGCAGGGCCTAGAGTAACCCAAGTAATCGGTCAAGATATTCCTTTGTTTAAAGTATTAGCCAAGAAAAATATTAATGGTATTCCTTATTATTCAATTCTTTTACAACTGGCAATTGTAATTATTTTATTAATTACTTCTAGTTTTGATCGCGTCATTACTTATTTGGGTTTTACTCTCACTCTTTCCTCATTTATTACAGTATTGGGAGTATTTGTGTATCGTTTTCGCTATCCTCATGCTAAACGTCCCTATAAAACTTGGGGTTATCCTGTTACACCTTTAGTATTCTTAGGAATTTCTCTCTGGATGTTAGTTTTTATTTTAATGGACAAACCAGCAGAGTCTTTAGCAGGAATTACTACTTTACTAGTTGGTTTAATGGTTTATTTTGTTGCCATGAAAAATAAAAGAGCTTTACAGCCTTTGTCAATGGACAATCGATCTTAAAAATCTTTTTTCTATTTGTATTGTTATTTAGTTTAATTTTTAGGAGATATCGAGATGACTTATTCAAGCAAAAAAACTCAAACACTATTTCTAATAACTGCTATAGTTAGTGGCTTATTATTACTCCCAGGTTGTAATAATGGTAATAATAAAGTCATTACTAAAGAGACAATTTCTGAGACAGAAGCTACTAACGATACTGAAGCTGTAATTATAGAAGAAAAAATCGATCATTTAGCCAAATTTGACCTAAAACAATCAGCTGACTTAACTAATACCGCCAAACTTTTAGCTGGTATTAAAACTGAAACTAGCGAGGAGTTTTTAACTTTAGAACATAGTCCAGCTTGGCAGTCTCATTACAATACCCTCAACAATTCTTGGTCGCAGTTAAAAGAACGACAAATTTCTAAAGTTCAACAATGGTCTGCTGAAGAATTAAAGAATATTAATGCCAGTCAACCTAGTATTTTTTATCCTTTTAGTGGCCCTGATTTTCTCTATAGTTATTCCTTATTTCCCGAAGCAAAAGAAATGGTTCTTGTTGGTTTAGAACCAGTAGGTTCTGTTCCCGACCTTACTAGTCTGAATAATTCCCAATTTGACTATAAATTGCGGGAAGTTAGAAACTCTCTTTATGCAATTTTGCAATTTAGTTTCTTTCGTACGAATGATATGAAAGTAGACCTCCAAAAACAAGGAGTTTTACCTTTGTTATATGTCTTTATGGCACGAACTAACAATCGCATTTTAGATGTAGATTATGTAGGTTTAAATAAAGAAGCAAAAGTACAACCTTTAGCCGAAGGTTTAATCCCTGGAGTAAAAATTGCTTATCTTCCTGAAGGAGCAGAAGAACCCCGTACTCTTTATTATTTCTCTACTGACTTATCTAATGATGGTATTAGCAAGCATCCAGAAATTAAAGAATTTGTTGCTCAGTTAGACAACTCCGTGACCTATCTCAAGGCTGCTTCTTATTTAATGTATTATGATAGTTTTGCTGAGATTAAAGATATCGCTCTCAATCATAGTAATTATCTATTGCAAGACGATTCGGGAATGCCTTTAAATTCGTTTAATAATAATGATTGGAACTTAGAATTTTATGGCAACTACACTACTCCAATCGCTTTATTCAGTAATCGCTATCAGCCAGAATTAAGACAAATATATACCAACAATCGAGATGAAATAAAACCGCTAGATTTTGGTATCGGCTATCAATTCCAAGTCAATACTTCTAATTTAATGCTGGCAAAATCTAAAACAAATTCTGAAGTGAAAGCAGAATAGTTCGAGTCACCTTAAATTGTTGGTAAATCAAAAATAAAGCGGTGTCCTTGAAGATACCGCTTTATTTTGTCTGATACTGAGAGACTGTTTGTTATACAAGATCGCGATCGCCACCAACTTAAAAATGTAAATAAAATTTAAGCAATTTGACACAAAACTAAAAAATTGACTAAACATAAGTTAGTTTTGAAAGCTTTTTAAAATATTTTTTATGACTGCATTTTTTGCCAAACAGTCTCAAATCACGGAAAATCAAGCAAAACAAGAATTACAGACTTTAGCCTCGGAAGCCAAGCCCGAAAAAGACCTAGATCTGGACTTTATTTTCACCAGGGACATTGAATTTCGCCAAGAAACGATTTACTTTATTGTGGTCGATCGCTTTAATGACGGAGATGTAGATAATAGTGCGGGAGAAAATCCCGAACTTTACGATCGCGATAAAGAACAATGGGGCAAATATTGGGGTGGGGATCTCCAAGGAATTATTGATAAGCTGGATTATTTAAAGAATCTTGGGGTAACGGCAATTTGGCTGACTCCTCTTTTCGAGCAAGTTGAAGGTTTGTTTGTAGAAAGCGCAGCCATTCACGGTTATTGGACAAAGGATTTTAAGAGAATTAATCCTCGTTTTATTGGTAAAGACGAAAATCCTTCTCTCAATGCCACCCAAGAAGAAAAAAATACTACCTTTGATCGCCTGATTGCAGAGTTACATCAGCGCAAGATGAAGCTCATTCTCGATATTGTGTGCAATCATAGTTATCCCGACGTAGATGGTAAAAAAGGAGAACTATACGACGACGGCAAAAAAATAGCAGACTTTAACGACGATAAAGACAATTGGTATCACCATTACGGTGAGGTGACTAATTGGGAAGATGAATGGCAAGTACAAAATTGCGAGTTAGCGGGGTTAGCTACTTTTAACGAAAACAACTCCCATTATCGAGAATATATTAAATCAGCCATCAAGCAATGGTTAGATCGCGGTGTAGATGCCTTGCGGGTGGATACGGTCAAACATATGCCAATTTGGTTTTGGCAAGAGTTTAACGCCGATATTCAGGCACATAAGCCCGATGTATTTATCTTTGGCGAGTGGATTTACAATAGCCCCCATGACGAGCGATCGCTAGAATTTGCCAATAATTCGGGCATGACTGTTTTAGATTTTGGCTTGTGCATGGCGATTCGTCATGCTTTGGGCGTAGAAGATCCTAAAGGTTTTGAATTAGTTCAAGAAGTCTTAGACTTAGACTATCGGTACGATGGGGCGACGGAGTTGATTACCTTTATCGACAACCACGATATGCACCGTTTCCAAAGTCTCAATGGCGATCCAGAAATGTTACATTTGGCGATCGCCCTATTGATGACCAGTCGCGGAATTCCCTGTCTGTTTTACGGTACAGAACAATATCTCCATGACAACACTAATGCCGATAGCAACCCCTACGGTAACAACGATCCTTACAATCGTCCAATGATGACTAGTTGGGATACAGAAAGCCCTCTATATCGCAACGTACGTTTATTATCTGGTTTGCGTCGTCTCAATCCTGCGGTATCTTTGGGCAGTCAGTGGCAAAAACTAGTTACTCCAGATGTTTATAGTTACATTCGTCGCTATCGGGATTCTTTATTGTTCGTCATTCTCAATCGAGGGGAAGCCACGACTATCGAATCCATTAATACCGAACTACCCGATGGCACTCATACTTGTGTCTTGACTCGTCGTAAATTTGAAGTGGTAGATGGCAATATTACCGATTTAGAATTAGCCTCTAAAGAAGCGATCGTCATTAGTCAAGTAGGAGAGAGAGTCAAAGGTCAAACCATAGTTAGAGTTCAACTAAATGGAGTCGATACCCAACCAGGAGAAACAGTAGTCGTAACGGGGAGTTGCCCCGAATTGGGTAACTGGGATATTGCCAAAGCCTATCCTTTACAATACATCAATAAAAATACCTGGTTTGGCGAAATACCTTTTAACGAGAGTGCGGGTAAACTGATTACTTTTAAATATGCCCTCTGGCGGGAAGGTCAATCTCCTCTAAGAGAAAATATCCCTGGTCGTCGCTGGGTTGTAGCAGAAGAAGGTACGGTCAAGTGGCGCGATCGCTGGGCTAAATAATCTTAGTTCGGGATAAAATAATTGCTCGAAGAGAATAGTTTTTAGTCTTTAAACTCTGATTCCCAGCAATTCGATAAAAATCCTTCAATCCTGGAGGATTTTTTTCTGGTTTAAATACAAGA
>NZ_JBZNBU010000287.1:0-7217 GCF_058530065.1 Waterburya sp.
AATTCTAGATTGAGATCGATCTTTATGTATATTGTCCCAAACCTGTAGGGTTAATTGATAATATCCTAGTAAGATTTTATATAGTTAAGAAATATGTGCGATTCGTTGATACCTTATGCTCCCTAGTTTCTAGGGGATTCGGGTATCAACGAATCGCACATATTTCTTAACTATATAAAATCTTACTAGGATATTATCAATTAACCCTACAGGTTTGGGACAATATACATAAAGATCGATCTCAATCTAGAATTTGCGATGTCCTATTTTCAATTTGAATCCGATTTCGTCGGCTCTTTACAATGTATTCCGATGCAAGTACGAATGAAGCTAGATAACTGTGGGGTGAAACTTAAGTTAGTCCATTGGAATCAGTTCAGTCAAACGGAAAGACAAAAACTAGTGGATCTGCCCTGCGAAACAGAGTCGGAAACTCAAGCATATCGAGATTTTTTGCAGAATCTAATTGTCGAAAAAACAGGGCAACCAGCTAAAGAACTAGCGATCGATCCCCATCCCGCTTGGTTGAATACTTCCAATATTCCCAAAACGGTTTTAAATAAAGCCCATGCATCCCAAGTAGAAATTTCTCGACCGCAATGGTCTAAACTTTCTCCTGCCCAACGCTTTGCCTTGATCAAACTCAGTCGTCCCAGTCACGAAAACAAGAATTTTATTCCCGCTTTGCGAGAGTTTGGGATTATTAGTTAGATTCTGGAAAATTTCACGAGAGATCGCAAAATTGCTTTTAGTATTATTTTTGTATTACTATTGAACAAGTGAAATTTTAAGAGGTAAAACAAATTCATGAGCGTAATGGCAATGAAAGTAATTAGTGCGGGACAACATCCCAATGCTGATGCTTTACGCCTATATACAATGACGGGAGGAAATGCCGAGGTTTCCTCGGCTTATTCCACTCCCGTGTTGGAAGCACCAGAAGCAGATGAAGTACAAATTATTGCCAACTTAGATAATGTCTATCAAGTAGGAGATATTGTGGCTGTTGCCCTAGGGGGTGCGGTGCTTAAAGACGGGACTAAAATTAAGCCTAGCAAGTTACGAGGTTTATATTCTTATGGCATGGCTTTGGGAAAAGTCGATGTAGAAGTAGGAACAGATTTATCGGAGATATATTGTCAGCTACAAACAGCATCCTCCAGTACTCAATTGCCCTTTATTAAGTGGACGGATATTGAATTGCTGCACAACGTACGCAACGATCTTAAAATTTTGGGTAAAACTCCTGTTGTTACCTATCGCGCCAAGATTAAACTGCACGGTACGAATGCGGGGGTACAAATTACTTCCAAAGGGGAAGTCGCAGCCCAAAAAAGAACCCAAATTATTCAACCAAACAACGACAACGCAGGGTTTGCCACTTGGGTAGAAGCAAACAGAGAATATTTTCGTCAGTTAAAAGATAAAAGTAATTTAACGATCTTTGGAGAGTGGTGCGGTGGCAGTATCCAAAAAGGCGTAGCTATTTCTCAACTAAAGAGAAAAGTATTAGCTGTTTTTGCCATTCAATACGGTGGCGTGGCAATGGAACTTGCCAAGTTGGAAATACGCCCCGAAAAGATTAGGGAAATCTTACCCCAGCACCAAGATATTTTTGTTTTGCCCTACTATGGGGAGGCAATTACTCTAGATTTTGGCAATGAAACTCAATTAAAAGCTGCTGCGAATAGGATAAATCAAATGGTAGAAGCAGTAGAAGCGATCGATCCTTGGGTCAAAAAAACTTTCAAGATCGAAGGAGTTGGGGAAGGATTGGTCATGTATCCCGAAACTAACGATTTGGTTCTTAGAGAAGGCTATACAGAATTAATGTTTAAAGCCAAAGGAGAAAAACATCGAGTCGTTAAAAATAAGCAAGCAGTACAAATAGATCCAGAAGTAGCTCAAAGTATTGAAGAATTTGTAACTTTATTTGTCACTGAAGCTAGATTACAACAAGCACTAACCGAAGCTTGTAATGGGGAAGTTGATATTAAAAAAATGGGTCAGTTTCTTAAATGGATTTCCCAAGATATCCAAAAAGAAAGTACTGTAGAATTAGCAGCAGCTAATTTAACTTGGAAACAAGTTCATAAGTCAATTTCTAACGCTGCAAGGGTCTGGTATGCCAATTTAGTAAAGCTATAACTGAGCCTTGGCAGCAGTCTATAATAGTTAGGGATAGTCTGTTAATTGACAAGATTCAGCTAATCCTGACTATACAAAATATAAAGAAAATATTAATATAGTAAATGGACAAGAAAAATTGCTAGATAACAGCGAGATATATAAAGTTAGTTCATCTAGCCGACAAAAGTACATAGGCGAAAAAGCACAATATAGCTAATGCCTCTATTAATTTTAATTGCTGAAGACGATCCAGGAATTCGCGTAGCTGTTAGCGACTATTTAGAATTATCTGGATACTCAGTTATTACGGCAGAAAATGGTGAAAAAGCTCTATCAATGTTAGAGAAATATCATCCTCATTTGCTGATTTCTGATGTTAGGATGCCCAAAAAAAATGGCTATGAGTTGGTCAAAAGTATTCGTCAGTTACCCGAATATCGTTTGTTGCCAGTAATCTTATTAACCGAATGTAGCGAAACGACCGAACGCATTCGCGGTTATCAAGTAGGTTGTGATATTTATTTGCCCAAACCTTTTGAAATGGAAGAATTAGAGGCAGTCATTCGTAATTTATTAGAGCGATCGCAAGCCATTCATTCTGAATTAAAATTTTTCAATAGCGATCGCCATCCTAGCCCAAACTTAAATCCCAATCTAGAAAATACCGAACCACTCTCAAAGCTCCAAGCAATATCCTCAAAGCCCGAAGCAATATCAATCGAAAAAATTATCGATTTAACTACAAGAGAGCAAGAAGTCTTACAACTATTGATGAACGGTTATTCTAATATTGAAATCGGTCAGCATTTACATTTGTCTCATCGCACCATTGAGAAATACGTGAGCAGTTTGCTGCGTAAATCCGATACTAGTAATCGGATTGAATTGATTCGATTTGCTTTACACCACAATTTAGCTCCATTGAATTCTTAAGCTAAAACTCCTCATGCTAATTTGGGCACTGTTGCGATCGCGTCTGCCAATCAAATCGATCGGACTCGATTACGATTATCGCGATCTTAAATCGATAAAGCCGACAACCGCGATTGAGTTTGAATTGCCGTAATTGCTACCGTATTAATAATGTCGTCTACAGTGCAACCGCGACTGAGATCGTTGACGGGTTTGTTTAAACCCTGAAGCACAGGACCGATCGCTAGTGCGCCAGTTTCTCTTTGGACGGCTTTGTAAGTATTGTTTCCTGTATTTAATTCGGGGAAGATTAGCACTGATGCTTGTCCTGCTTCTTGAGAATTGGGCATTTTTTGCGAGCCAACCCCTAAATCTACCGCAGCATCATATTGAATTGGCCCTTCAATTTTTAAATCCGGTCGCCGTTGTTGGGCGATCGCAGTAGCAGTACGAACTTTTTCCACTTCTTCTCCCTTACCCGAACTACCAGAAGAGTAGGACAATAAAGCTACTTTCGGCTCTATGCCAAAAGCGATCGCCGTTTCCGCAGAGGAAATAGCAATTTCGGCTAATTGTTCGGCGTTAGGATTGGGATTGACCGCACAGTCGCCATATACTAGAACTCGATCTTCGAGACACATAAAAAAGACCGAAGAAACAATCGAACAGCCTGGTTTGGTTTTGATAAACTGCAATGCTGGTCTGAGGGTATGCTGGGTGGTATGGACTGCCCCCGATACCATACCGTCGGCATCTCCTGTATAAACCATCATCGTGCCAAAATAGGAGAGATCGAGCATATCTTCTCGCGCCCGTTCTCTGGTTAGCCCTTTGTGCTGGCGTAATTGATATAGTTGTTCGCTATAGGAATCCAGGTTTGCTGCTGTGGCAGGGTCGATAATTTGTATTTGGTTGAGATCTAAAGAAATGCCATTTTGATTAATAATGCGCTCGATTGTGGTTCGATTGCCTAAGAGGGTAATATCGACTATATTTCTACCCACTAGAAATGCCGTTGCTTGTAAAATTCTGACTTCATAGGCTTCTGGTAAAACAATATGTTGTTTTTGAGATTGTGCCTGTTGCAACAGATTGTAGGTAAACATTTTCGGGGTAATCCCTTTAGTTTTAATGGTGTTAATCTGCTGTTCTAACCGATTGAGATCGATATAGTTATCAAATAATTGAATGCTGCAAGTAATTTTTTCTCGATCGCTTGCCACTATAGAAGTATCAACTTGCTTAATTGATTCGGCAGTTTCATAAGTATCCGTAGGCAAAGATAAAATCGGTAGGGGATCGTAAAGTCCATCAATTAGCTTTCTAATGGAATCTTCTGGTTGTAGATCCCCAGATAGCAAAATTCCTGATAAGTGGGGGTATTTAACCGATTTATGCGCCTGTAGTAGCCCCAAAATAATATCACTGCGATCGCCTGGAGTAATCACCAGAGTATTTTCCTTAAGTCGAGTTAGTGCGTGTTCTAACTGCATGGCTGCGATCGCATAATTAACTGCCAGATTGTCCAGTCGATTAAATCCGTAGAGAACTTGGGCACCAAGCTGTTCGGCAATTTCCTTAACCCTAGGGCTACTTAATTTGGCTTCGTAAGGAATAGTCGCCAGTAAATAATCTTTGCCAAATTTATCTACTAGAGCTTGGGATAGTTCGGCTAATAATGTTGGCTTAACTTTATTTAAGACAATGCCAATTACTTGACATTCTTTTGCCAAATAAGATTTGAGAGACATTTTGACGGGTAAAATTGCCTCGGAGATATTGCGGCGATCGGCATTACCCAAGATAATTATCGGACACCCTAAATTTCTGGCAATTTCTGTATTAAGATTAAAATCAAAAGCCGATACTTGTTCTAAATAATCCGAACCCTCGCACAAGATAAAGTCATAGTCTACTTCTAAACTTTTATATTTGAAGATAATTTTGTCTAATACTTCATCGTAGTTGCCCTGACTAATTAATTCGTGGACTTCATCGGCATATAAACCAAAAGCGCGATCGTATTCTTGATTGAGGTCGAAATATTTTAGAATCAGGTTGATATCTTCATCTACTTTATGGTGGGATTGATTTCTAATTACGGGTCGAAAAAAAGCTACTTTGCTGGTTTTTCTCAGAATTAATTCAATAATTCCTAACGAGATTAGGGCTTTACCACATCCTGCTTCAGTCGTACTTATATAAAGAGAGCTAGTCATGTTTTTTTAATTAGGGTTTATTTTACTAACAGCTACTTTTTCTTGGGCAAGAATAACTTTTGAATTATATTTTTTAATATGTAAAATACTTTTTAATAGCTAATAATAATTTGGTTTTAAATCTGAAAATATTTCAGCTTAAAATATGTTTTGGCAAATATAATATAGCTTCTAATTCCTGGAAAGCAACAATTAAAATCTATTGTTTTGATTAAGAAAGATGTTGGGCGATCGTTTTTAAACTAAGGTCATGAAAAAATTACATGAATTTTAGCCTAACTATTTTTTTATGCTTAAGTCTAAATAGCTAATCTTAAATGTATCTCTTAGAATTACTATTTACTCTATTTCATTCATGGTTTTAGATTACTAAATTTATTTGAGTTATTCTGTATTTTTCGGCACACAGTCTGGTATGAATCTAATACATTTATCGTAGAACAAACAATTTAGCTTAAGAGAAATTTAAGTATAGAGCCAAATATGTTATTCTTTTTTGACTAAAAACTGAAATTAAGTTTGATTCATGGGAGCTACATCAGTTTTTCAATTGTCTGCTACTCTATTTGAAGTATAGTTAATACTATTTGAATCTACTTTTAGCGATCGCCCAACTTAAACTCATGACAGCATTTAACGAAGCAAAACGGCAAGCTATTGGACGTAACTTCTCTTTAGTGGTTGAATATTTAGACCGCAAATTTGGTAAAAGCCCCATACATCTTGTGGAATTACCTACCTACTATTACAAGGGAAACAAATCCAAACTAGAAGTAACAGTATATCCCAACCCTAAAATCGCTAAAGTAGATGTCAGAATAATTGGCTTAAAAAATTACGATCGAGAACCTGCTTACGAATGCAGTTACGATCTTGATGGATTGTCTATAGCCGTGTTTCAAAGAGCAATTGAAGATTTATTGTCGAGAATGGACTGACCTAAGACTATGAGTAACCAGAGTTTGGGCTAAGAAGATTTATTGGTTGTATTTACAGCCGTTTTCAGTTGAATAGCTCTCTGGGAAAATTTGCTAGTTCGTAGTTTTTAGTTTTTAGTTTTTAGTTCTTAGTTTTTAAAGTTTAATTATGTGGTCTACCCATGTGAAAAGCGCAGTAAATTTTTATCATACAGCGAAAGCCGATAAAATTATTAGAGTTATTGGCTATAAAGCGATCGCGATATGCCGAACAACAGAAACTAGGTCTACTACCCCACGATCCCCCACGTATGACTTTGATATTGTTTTCTGAAGCAATTCCCATAGAGCGATCGCCAGGATAATTTTGATAATTTTCATGCCAATCATCTGCGCACCATTCCCAGACATTACCGTGCAGATCGTATAAACCAAAAGCGTTGGGCGGAAACTTATTTACAGGAGTAGTAATTCTTCTGTATTCTCCTTTTGCCTCATTAGCATAAGTATATCGACCGTTATAATTGGCTACTTCCGAACTAATGGTTTGACCAAAATAAAAAGGTGTAATTGTTTTTGCTCTACAAGCATATTCCCATTGTACTTCTGAAGGTAATTGATATTGTTTGCCCGTAGCTTGAGATAATCTAAGACAAAATTCTCTGGCATCGAACCAAGATACATTTTCGACAGGTAAATCTTCTCCCGAGAATTTAGCAGGTTTTAAGGGCAAGTTTCTTTCAACTTGAGGTAATTGTGCTACTTGTTGCCACTGCTTTTGAGTTATGGGAAATTTAGCTAGATAAAAACTAGATAGATTAACTGAATGTTGGAGATTTTCCTGATTTGCCGACCCTGCGATCGCTAAACCGCCAGGAATTTCGACCATTTCTAAATTTACAGCGTTTTTCAGTTTACTGAGGTACATCTAACTTCTGCCTCGACCGAAAGTAAGGCGTTTAGTTAGCCGCAACTAGTCCTTTAGGGCTACCCCCTGCCTGCATGCGGACACACGAATGTCCTTTGCGCCTTAAAACGA
>NZ_JBZNBU010000288.1:0-30914 GCF_058530065.1 Waterburya sp.
ACAATGCACTAAATAAAAAATTCTTCTTTTGTACCTTTGCGTCTCTGCCCAGAACACGAAGCTGGGCTTGCCCCGTTTGGCTCGGGGTAAACGGCTTTGCGAGAAACAAAATCCCAACAATATTAAGTGCAAATTCAAGCAATGGTTCGGACAAAATTTGAATGATTTCAAAGGCTGAAAGCTTACAGAATTCGTATTTATCATCAGCAAACTTAGTTTAATCAAAGTTAGCTATGAAGCTAACTTGAGAAAAAAAGCCAAATTTTGATAACCATTGTTCTGTAAGCCTTATAAGTTCGTTAATAAAACTGTCCGAACCATTGTTCAAGGAGAAATGGTATTAACCCGAACTCGCGTTATTTAATATGACATCCAATCTGATAAATCTTTATCTACTAAATTTTGTAGCTTTAAAATATCTTCACGGTAGCTATCAACCAGTTGCTTTCTAATTTCATTAGACAAATTGGGTTTAGAGCTTCTATTCTTTCGCTTGATATATTGCGAGAATAGCTGCATTTGTTTGGGAAAATAGGGTTTGAAATCCGATAGAGGAGATTGATTGCTCAATAACTGATTGAGCAACAGACTTTTGGGGACAGCAGACACATTTTTACGAGCAAGATCTGGGACAAAATCGGGAGACACCTCCAAAAAATTAAAGATATGTTGCAGAATTTTTATTGGCTGGCGATCCAATTCTTCATAAAGATAAACTTTGAATTGTTGAGGCTCAAAAATCGAGGTGTATCTAGAAAGCTGCTTATAATACAAACCAACTTGTTGGTATAACCAACCTGGTCGCCAATTCTCTTGAGTCCTCCTAGCTTCATCTGCTAATGCTTCGGCAAAAGATAAATTCTCACAACCATCTCGTAACTGATAACAGTAGGCAGAAAAAGCGCGATCGCTAGGATCGCGGAGAATGGTGATTAACTTAACATCAGGTAGGGTTGATTTTATTCGAGATGGCACTTGGGGCAAAAACAGATATTCGGTTGAGGCTTCGCCGACCGCTTTTTCGTTTTTGACCCTTTTGAATAAACTCTGGTATTCTTGCCAACTCATCTTGGGTCTTAGAGAACCCCTGCGGACTGGTCCATTAGTATATTTGGTATAAAATTCTGGAGCAAAAAACCGTGGTTCTTTTTTACGACTGATAAAAATCTGAGGGTGTTGATTTAAGTAATGACACAGGGACGTAGTACCACATTTGGCAGCACCGACAATTATAAAATTGGGCAAAGTCATTTGGAATTTAATGCTTCTCGAATTTTCTAGTATTTACTTTTTTGATATTTAATAGCTATTTCAACCAATGAGCTAAATTTAAACCGACTAAATCTTGAAGTTTCATAATATCTTCTCGATAATCTTCGGTTAGTTGCTGTCTAACTTCTCCTGGTATGGAGGGAAACTGTTGGGAATTCCAGCTTCTAATTTTATGAGCAACATTTTTTCTGATGCCTTCAGGAATAACTTTTTTTGATGCAGTTCTTAAAAAGTGTTTTCCACTAACTATGTTCTGCAAAGCTTTTACTTTAGGATTATTGGAAACATTTTTATAAGTCAAGTCTGGGACAAAAGAATTATCTACTTTCAAAAAAGTAAATAAATCTTGTATTAGCTCTAGAGGATTAGATTTAAGATCGTCGAAAAGATAAACTTTGATTTGCTCGCGATCGAATTTCTCAAAGTATCCCTGAAGCTGTTTATAGTAATAGCCGCCGTGTCGATAGTGCCAGAGATGAGACCAATTTTGAGCAATTCGCTTATCTTCTTCTTGGAGAGCTTCGGCAAAAGAATAAGATTCTAAAGCAATCAAATGTTTGTAACAAGAATAAGCCCTTTCAACGGGATTGCGTAAAATAACGATTAATTTAGCTTCAGGCACGTAGTGAGCAATACGTTCGATCGCCTTACTACTATAAAGATATAACGGTGAAGCTTCCCCGATCGCAATTTCATCGGTTACTCCTTCAAACAACTGACAATATTCAGCTAAAGTCGTTACTGACGTATGATTGATCGAGCGATCGGGATTTTGAAAATTTAATTCTTCCCCTTCCAACGCAAAAAATCGCGGCTCTTTTAGAGGACTCATGTAAATTTGAGGATGCTGGGCAAGATAGTGATATAGGGAAGTAGTCCCTCCTTTTGCTGCACCAATAATCAAGAAATTAGGTAGTTGCATTAGCTTATTCTTATTTTACAAGTATTTATAATTAGATATATTTCAATTATATTTCTGGTTTTAGAGATGTTCCAGTTTAGAGCGATCGACGACTTAAACTAGATTATTTGGTATTAATTGATTTTGATAAAGCGATTCTAGTTTAAAGTATTGTAAAATCTCGAATCCTCGATCGATCTGTTGCACAGAAAGCTTATTCACCCACGAATTAAGAGCATTTTTATTGGAGTAGTTTTTTTGAGGCTCTTGGGCTGTTCTAGTTGGTTTTAAAATCTTTTGTAATAAAATCTCATTGTCAGTCCAATCCTTACCTAAATATTGAAATAAACCCTTGATTTCCACCATAGGATTAGCAACTAAATCTTCATAAATCACCAGATGAATATCTTCAGTATTTAAACTTTGAAATATGACATAGTGGATAATTGCCCAAATTAATATTTGTCTCTCAATAAAGTCGTCTCCCACCCGATTGATAAAACTTTCATGAGGTGCTAAATAATCCTCATATAGAGGTTTTTGCTGTAAAAATGCTTGAGGATCGTTCATCCACGTCCAATTACTGAGCTTTTGTTTGGATAAAGCCACTGCAAAAGGATTGCGGACGAGCAGAACTTTTTTGATCTGAGGCAAGTTGTGGTGAACCCAAGGAACGAGTAGATGAGCAAAAATATCTTTGACTAATATTCCTCGATAAAAAAGACGAGGCTGACTAACATCTGCTCTTAAATGCTTAAATTTGCCACTAAATACGGAGTTTAAAAACCTGCCAAGCTCGGCATCTCTATCATCTGGTCTTAAATATTGAAAAAACTCATAATCGCGAACTTGTTTGACAATTTGCGGATGAAAAGGTTCAAATAATTCTCGATAAGAGCGATCCCAATTGATTAAATCTGAAAGCCAAGTACTACCGCTTCTACCATCACCCACAAGCCAAATAGCATCCTGATAATTTCCTAGATGATAATTGAGACTAGCTAGAGGAATTCTGGAAGTCTTTTTGAATAACTTTTGAATGTTTTTATAATTACTCACTTTAAAACCCGATCTTAAATATAGTGAATTGATGTTGTTGTGTTTGCTCTATCCCACAGAAGAAAATGCTCTCTATTAACTTACCCACTTTGAAAATAGAGAGCGTCAATCAGCTAAGATTAGCCATATAAGGGTTGAAAAGCATCATCAATAGTTGAAACAATATTGCCCTGGGCATCAGCGATAAAGATATCCAATAGTTCGTTGGGTTGAGAAGATAAGTCGGGAATTACCCCACGAATTCTGGTATCCGAAACCTCAAGACTAGCGATCTCGATGGCATTTGCCTCCTGGTTGCCAATAAATACCCTGGTGTCTCCTGGATCGGTATCAAAGTTAACGCCACCAATCACAAAATCACTGCCTCCTTGGACGGGTGCGCGCCAGGGATAAACATCATAAGCAGTAGGGTCTGTCACACTAGGATCGCTAGGAACAGCAACAGTAAGCTGATCTGCTTGATAATCTAACCCAATAATGCTGCCTCCTGGTCCTGTAATAACATCCAAACCGTGAGACACATAATCTCCAGCAGGATTATTACCAGCAATTACATTAGCTACGTTATTCAAGTCTAATAATTCATCAACCTGCTGACCATTAGCCGATAGATCGATAGTGTAAAGTTGTTTTTTCGCACCATATCTTTGAGCTAGCAGATTGCCTCGCAATTGTCCGCCAAAGGTATTAGCTCGATATTCGGTAATGCCGTTAGTCGAGCCTTGGAAAGTAGCAATCGGTGCAGTGTAGCCATCAGCAGGTAAATCGACTGGACTCTCAAAATAGATATTTTGACGATTATCTGTCCTACCGCGATTGCGGTTAGGATGTCCAAAGTATGCATCTTCCGTAATCAAGTTTAACTCTTCGGGTTGTTGTTTACCAAAAGGTTCTTGAGTATCTGGCCCTGTGGAAACATCACCAAACCCACCATTGGCATTATTTTCTGTGGCGTATAGTAAACCTTCAGTAGTAAACACTAAATCGTAAGGATTGCGTAAACCACTGGCATAGACAGACACATCAACCCCTGGAACTACATCGGCATAACCGCCCCAATATTGACTATCTGCGGGATCGAAGCCTAAATTTGCAGGAGGTGTAAATTCAGGTGGTAGATTGGCTAAATCTAAACTATATTCGATCGCACCGTTAAAATTAGATTTGGTGATTTCTGCCTTAAGGATGGCTGCGGTAAAGGGAGATTCATCAATCCCGCCAATATTAGTATCAGCGATTCCCGCATTGGTGTTACTTCCAGAAGTAATAAAGAGATCGCCATTATTATCGAACGCTAGTCCATTGACACCATGATTGTGATTGGATACGCCGATTCCCGTAACTAGAGGTTGTAACTGCCAAGCACCATTTACTTCTTCCAAGACCGAAACTTGACCGCTGTAGGGAGAGAATTCAGTGGCAGGAAATGCGCTACCAGCGTTGGCATAAAATTGGCTGTGAGACACATAAATTTTTGGTTCAGTATCATAGGGATTGAAAGCAATACCCGTAATATTGTTATTAGAAAGACCATTGACGATATCAATCGTTTCGGTTTTGCTCGGATCGATAGTGTTGTCGTCATTAAGAGTGTAAACGGTAATATTACCAATTACTGACGCGACGTATAGTCTGCCATCTTGACCAAATGCTCCTGAAGTGGGTCGGTCTGGAGTAGCTAAAATATCTTGAACAAAGCTAATTTCTCCCGCAGCTACATCATTATCAATAATCGTGACAGAAACATCATCGGCTGTAGTAATCCCTTCATAGTTACTTCCTGCTGTTGCACTAACAATGTGGTTAATTGTTGCAGTGTGTGGTCCTTCTAGTAACTCATCATCTACAGGAGTAACCACAACCGTCTGGGGTTGACTCCAATTGTTGGAATTAAAAGTGAGGCTGGAAATATCTGTAGAAACCTGACTACTATCAAAATTGAAATTAACTGTAACATCCCCTGTAGGCGGAATAGTCAAAACAACACTATAGGTATCAACCGATACGCCTTCTGTTACTTGAGTATCTCCATTAGTTTGCTGAATCAATACTCCTGGTTGGTCTAGAGGGATGATTTCTAAACCTGCGATCGCTGCATTATTGAGACTGGCATCAAAATTGATATCTAAAGTGCCATCGGTCACGCTGGCAACAATCGAAGTATTATTATCGGGTCCTTGAATGACTTTAGCGGTATTTTGTCCGTCGAGAAAAGCATTTTGAATCTCACCAAAAATATCTAGATCATCATAGAAAGTTTGTCCTTCTACTGTTAGATCGAAAGAACGTTGGTTAAAATCTGTAGACTCCCAATCAACAATATGAGCATTAAGCAGATAGTTACCATCTGGTACGGGAATACTGTAGGAGAAGTTGCCCTCTTGACGTTGAGTTTGATAGAGAGCATCGTATGTAGTGTTGGCGATCGCTTGACTGCTGGATACACTTACTGCTTGACCGCCGATAAAATAGGTATCTGCTTGGAAAAGATTGCCTTCATCATCATAGACATTTCCCCCGCCAGCATTAATCCGAATTACTCCATCGTCAGCTTGAGGAGTAACCACAGTTGCAGTAAAGCTAGTTTGACCGTTCGCACCATCGGTATCTGTGGCTCTTACTGTAAGTTCTGCCGTTCCAGTACCGCTATTGCTGTAGTCTAAGATTAAGTCGCCTTCCACAATATTGGTAGAAATCAAACTGGGGTTGCTGTTGTTAGAAATGCTATAAGTTAGAGCTTCATCTGGGTCTAGATCGTCTTCAAAAATAGCATAGAGATCGATCTCGCTATTATTTGCATTTTCTAAAACTACCAAATCGGGAATATCAAGACTATCGGGAGCATTACCCGTTGATGGATTGACAGGAACTAATTCAAAATAGTTGAGATTAAAACCACTAGAATTAGCATCTAGTCGTAGTTCCTGACTGCCAGCATTTAAGTTGACTCCCGAAATAACCACATCCTGCCAAGATTGATTACCTCCCGTACTGGCGAAGTTCTGGCTGTAGCTTTGACCGCCTACTGTAACGGAAAAGCTAGAGTTAGCTTTTTTACTGGCAACTCTAAATACTAAGTCGTAAGTTCCCGCTGCAGGAATATTCAGCTCGTAAGTTAGCCATTCTCCTGATTGAATCCAACCTACATTAAAACCGCCACCATCATCTTTGGTAGTCTGAATGTCCACGGGTTCTTCGGGACGATATGCACCACCTAAGTTGGCATTACTAGTATCGTTATATTCGACACCATTAGTTCCTGCTTTGTAATCTTCGGCTTCGATCCGAATTGTATCTCCAGGATTAGCAACTTCTGTGACAGTTACATTAAAAGTCTCTTCAGTAAAAAGTCCTTCCGTATCAGTGGCGCGGATCGCAATCTCAGCACTTCCAGTTCCCTCTGTGGTGTAGTCGAGAGTTAAATTGCCTGTAATTGGGTCGATCGCAGGAGGAATCCCAAACAAAGCTACATTAGTATTACTTGTTATTTCATAGGTCAAAGCCTGGTCAGCATCGCGATCGTCTTCAAAAACATCAAATAAGGCAATTACAGTATCATCTGCCCCCTCTGTGACTGATATGTCTGCAATACCGTTGCTAATCGGGGCAGTATTGGCACTAGGTTCGCTGACAGTTACATTAAAAGTCTCTTCAGTAAAAAGTCCTTCCGTATCAGTGGCGCGGATCGTAATCTCAGCACTTCCAGTTCCCATTGCTGTGTAGTCGAGAGTTAAATTGCCTGTAATCGGGTTGATCGCAGGAGGAATCGCAAATAAAGCTGTATTAGTATTACTTGTTACTTCATAAATCAAAGCATCGTCAGCATCGCGATCGTCTTCAAAAACATCAAATAAAGCAATAACCGTATTGTCTGCACCTTCGTTAACTGCAATATCAGCAAGACCACTACTAGTAGGAGGTGTGTTGGCATTAGGATCGGCAGGCACCAACTCAAAATAATTGAAGTTAAATGCTCGGGAATTCATATCCATGCGTAGTTCTTGAAGACCCGCACTCAAGTTAACTCCAGGGATGACCACATCTTGCCAAGATTGATTGCCACCAGTGTTCGTAAAAGTTTGAGTATAGTTTTGTCCGCCAACCGTAATCGAAAAGCTAGCAGTGGCTTTACCCGTAGATACGCGAAATACCAAGTCATAAGTTCCCGCAGTGGGGACATTAAGATCGTAGGTCAGCCATTCTCCTGGTCTAATCCAACCGACATTAAAACCACCACCCACATCTTGAGTAGCTTGGATGTCTACTGGTTCATTAGGACGATATTCGCCTCCTAAATTGGCTGTGCTGGTATCGTTATATTCGACACCATTAGTTCCTGCTTTGTAGTCCTCAGCTTCGATGCGAATGCCAGTTCCCGTAGGAGGAGTAGCGTTGACAGTAACGGTGAAAGTCTCTTCGACAAATAGTCCTTCAGTATCAGTGACGCGAATGGTGAGATCGCTCGTGCCAATTCCCGTAGCAGGGTAATCGAGAGTTAAGTTTCCTGTAATGGAGTCGATGATAGGGGGAACTGCAAACAGAGCAGGGTTACTATTAGCCAATACTTCATAAGTCAAAGCCTCATCAGAGTCTTGAGCATCGTCAAAAACATCAAATAGATTGATAACCGTATTATCCGCTTCTTCGGTAACAGTTATATTTGCAATCCCTGTAGTAGTAGGAGCAGTATTGGCTAAAGGATCTCTAACTGTTACAGTAAATGAGGTTTCGGCAATTAGTCCTTCACTATCGGTAGCACTAACGGTGATATTACTACTGCCAATACCAGTGGAGGCATAATCAAGAGTTAATTCTCCTGTAGTCTCATTGATGGTGACATCATCAAATAGGGCAGTATTTGTATTGCCCGTAATCTCATAGTTGAGTTCTACATCAGCGGTTTGTGCATCATCAAAGACACTGAATAAATTAATAATCGTATTGTCAGCATTTTCTACCACCTCGATATCTGCAATACCAGTAGTCGAAGGAGGAGTATTGGCATTAGCTTCATCATGAACTAAGTAGATTGGCTCGGTAACAGAACCTATAGGAAGTTCGTCAGCATCAATAATCGAAGCAACTAAACCAATTGGCAGTTTATCGTCACCTGGAAATGTGAGATTTCCCCCAGGAGCATTAAAGTTAAATAAGGATGTAATATCTTGAACTGTTCCATCTAGCAATACGTCAACGGTTTGAAACTCGATCGCATTATTTGCAGGAAATGGTGAATTAGCAAATTTCTCCGAGAGGTTGATGGGATTTCCTTGAGAATCTACATAGTCAAATGGTTGAATAAATCCTTTGGTCAGTACCACTCTGGCTGTATCGCCAGCTTCACCTGATACCAACACCTGTATATTGCTTTGGGAATAAGAGCCAGAACCGCCCTCACTCAGACCATTAACTGTTAATGATACTTGTTTGTTAAGACTTGCCTGAGAAGCTAGAGTAACGCTACCCCCTTGAGAACCATCTCCGATAAACTCGCCAGCGGCAGTCGTGCCATCGGTAAATAGTATGTGGGCAGTACTACCGACTAGTTCTGCACCAGATACCCCGCCAATATCCCAAGAGTCTAAACGAGGATCGTTACCATTAAGATCTAACGGTTTTTTTGGTAGCCCAACAATGGAATTAGGATCGACATCAACACCAAATTGGACTATTTCTCCTGGGTTGTATCCTCCATCGACATTGGAATCAAATGTCAAGAGCAAACCCTCATAACCATCAACACCACCTACACCATAAAATGGAACGAGTTGCTCGTTATTTCCAGGTTCATAAGCACCCGTTCCTCCAGTATTAGAGTAAGTCAGACCGCGAAAAGCAGTATCTCCTGCAAGACCAAGGGGATCGAAAACCGTATCTGAATAAAGTGCATTGGTGATATCAAAGTAAATCGCTGCGATGTCTTTATCTCCAACGTTCTCCACGACAAAGGATTTGTCGTTGTAAGTGGATGTTTGAATGTTACTTCCAGGTTTGATCGCAATTTTAACTGCGCCTGTTTGATTAGGATCTACTGAATCTATTGGATCTATTCCTGCAAAAGCTTCAACCATAATAGTAAAGTTGTAATTTATAAATTTCTTACGACAAAAATATGAATCTGACTCGAATTGCTCGATTTTCCAGCTTGAATACTAGAGCCTGTAGGAATCCTCTAAGTATTCGTGTACTTTAATTTTGCGATCGCTATGTATTGGGCGAAATAAAGTGTTTTATGGGGAAATTAAATGGTTGGTATCGATACCAACAGCCGTTAAATTGTAGGTATTGAGTTCTTCAGTCAAAAACAAACCTTTGAATCTTGTATACTGATCTATCAGGACTTCTCTTAATTTCTCCTCTGAAATAATTCTTTGTTCTATCAAAATCTGTCCCAACTTTTTCTTGCTGGAAGTTTGCAAGCGTAAAACTTCTTCTAATGTATTGCCCTTGATTATCTTTCTTTCAATTAAGATTTGTCCTAACTTAATATTTTGATTTCTCAGATAAAACTTTAATTGAGATAGGGATATAGAGTTGTTCCGTACCAAAATTTCGCCCAACTTTAATTCAGGGTGCAATCCCTGTTTGAGCAAGGCTCGATCTAATTCTTTTTGAGTAACAATATTCTGTCTGACTAAAATTTCACCCAATTTTTCAGGAGTAAAATTTAACGTCGCTACATCTACTATGGGATCTTCTTCTCGAATTTGGCTAAACTTCCCCCCATCAGGGATGAACAATTGCCTGCTAGCCAGATAGATAAAAGGAGGAATAGTAGAACTATAACGTTTCCACAGCCTTTTCGGTTCTTGCACCAAACGATATAGCCATTCTAGACCAGAGTTTTGTATCCAGTAAGGTGCTCTAGGGGTAATTCCTGCATACATGGAAAAAACCGCACCCACACCAATAGTTACCCCTTGAATACGACCTTGATAGTGGGACATCCATATTTCTTGTTTGGGACATCCCAAACAGACAAAGACAATTCCCGCACCACTTTGATTGATTTCTGCAATTAACTCCTCGTCATGATTTTCCCGAATTTGGTCGACGGGGACAAAAGGAATAGATTTCATGCCTGCAATCTTGAGGATAGGATATTCTAGAGTTAGCCTGTCTTTCATTCGATCCAAAATATCTTGAGTAGAACCCAAAAAATAAATAGGAATTCCCGTGGATTCGGCTAAATTACATAAATTAAGAAACACATCCATTCCCGCTACTTGATTTTGATGAGAAATTCCCAATCTACGCAACATCCACACTAAAGGCTTGCCATCGGGGGTTACTAAATCTGCTTGATGTAAGACATCATTAAAAGCAGAATTTTTATAAGCCTCCATAATCATGTGAACGTTAGCCAAACAAATGAATTTGCTTGCCCTCATTTTTGCCCAGCGCAAAATCAACATCATCTGCTCTTCAAATGGTAGGCAGGTTACTGGAATATTAAGGAGTTTCTTGTTTGGTATCATTATACTTTTGAGTATTCAAAGAACTGTTTACAATAGGATTAGCAATGGAACTTTTATTGAAAACAAAGTCCATGAAAGAATTTATAAATCCATTTGATTTCGAGCAAATTTCTGATAGCCAAGATTTATTGCTTAACAAAATATCAATCGAAACTAGATGCCCTATGGCTTCGATTAATGTTGCTTTTTTATTCTTAAATATTGATGAGAATTGAGCTAGATCTCAAGCCAAGTTAGGAGCGTTCTATTAATCAAAGCTTGCTTGCGGTAATACAATAGGAATATTTAGAGATAGGGTAGTTAAAAAATAAGTCTTAAATCTTATCTAATAATTTTTTGAATTATTCAAATTTGTGCTGTAAATATACTACATATATTCTATTTGAAAGTCAACAATTTCAAAAAATGTAAAAAAATTATTTCTATTTGATAAAAATATTTTAAACAATGGCATTTTTCAACATTTTATACAATAGACAATACACATTTTAAATATACTGAAAAAGCTTTATGTATATTATTATGCAGGTTTCCTGACAATCTAAAATAGAATTTAGAGCGATATATAATGAACGAATAAACTTGTGGTGTTTTTATGGTGAAATTAGCAGAAAGAAGCTAATTTTAGGTTATATATGTAGCAACATACTGAAGATAATTGCTTCATCTTGTCAATAAAAGTATTTTATTTAAAATAATATTTTGTATAAACTATGACTAGCAGTTTAGATACAACAAATTCCGCTCGTTTCAACAATTACTCAGATCGAGATAATGTTGAAGGAGGCTTGAATCTAGAGGAGATAAAGAATATCTTAGTTAGAAATCTTCCTCTAATTGCTGGCTGCACTTTAGGGTTTACCTTTTTAGGATATTTAAAGGTTTTGACTACACCACCTATTTATAACGCTAGTTTTGAAATTTTATCCGAACCCCTAAATATTGAAACTAGCGTTACTTCTACTAATTATAATGATCGCTCTACCCAAACGAGAGAAGAAATTACTTCAGTAGAGCTTGATGAAGTTCAGCTAAAGATCATCAAAAGTCCTGCTTTAATTATGCGTTCGGTTGAATCACTTCAAGATAAATACCCATCAATAAATTATCAGTCCATTGCTAGGAATTTAAATATTGAAATTATCAATCAGTCTAACAAACGCAATATCCTACTAGTAAAATATCATCATGAAGATAAACAACAGGTTTCAGATGTAATCGATAATTTAGCTAATCTATACATAGACTATAGTTTAGAAAAAAGACAGTCGGGAATTACCAGAGGAATTACCTTTTTAGACAAGCAAATCCCCCTAGTCAGCTCGCAAGTTGAAAAAATAGAAAATCAAATAAGTAACTTAAGAAGTACCCATAATTTTCTCGATCCTGAAATATCTACTCAACAAATTAATAATAGATTAGATAGCTTATCTCAAGAAAAAGAAAAGCTTGCCATTGAGAGCCAACAGCTACAATTAAAACTGAGAAATTTTGAACGGGAATTAATTCCCCAGCCAGCTAATTCGACCACCGCGATCGAACTAGCAACGCCACGATATTTAGAATTACTAAATCAATTAGAAACTGTAGACATTGAAATTGCCCGTAAATCGGTGCTTTTTTTGGATCGAAGTGTAGAAATACAAACTTTGGAACAAGAAAAACAAGAAATTATCTCTTTGATAGTTCAAGAGAGAGATGTTATCTTGCAAAAACTAGATAATAAAATTAATAGTCTAGAAACCCGTCAGCGGAGTATAGACCAAGAAATAGCTAATATTCAATTACAATTAGAGCAATGGTCGGTAGTCTTTAGAGACTATAGCCATCTACAAAAAAAATTAAGTATAGCTAATAATAAATTAAATGAGTTTACCTTGCAAAAAGATGCTCTTTCAATTGATGCCGCTCAACAAGAAGCACCCTGGCAATTATTAAGCCCTGCGACAGAACCTAAAATCAACAGTATTAGCAGTGTCAATTATCTATTTCTAAGTTCTAGTTTGGGGCTATTAGTATCTATGGGCGTATCATTATTAATTGATAATAGTAAAAAAATTATTTATGACACCGCCAAAATAGAAGAAATCACTAGTCTACCAATTTTAACTAATGTTCCCTATCTACCTAAAATAAAAGATTTATCTTTGACCAAAATTGCCAACTCTACTTCCAAAACCAAAAAATTACTTCCTAGCAAGCAAACTTCAGTAGAGAAACCTGCTGCGGAAGTAGAAGTAGAAGTAGAAGTATTTCGTTCTCTGGCTGCTAACTTGAATTTGCTCGACTTGGATTTTGATTTAGAGAGTATTGCGGGCAAAAATTTAAAGTCAATTGCCATTACTTCTGCTATTCCTGGAGAAGGAAAATCTACCGTAGCTTTCAATTTGGCTAAAGCTTGCGCATCTCTTGGCAAAAAAACATTATTAGTAGATACAGACTTAAGAAGCATTGATTGTTTGACTTCACGTCTGGGTTTGGAATCAGAGATAGGTTTAACCAATATTCTCCATATAGACGACAACAATGTGGGACTTCGATATGTTAAGCAACTACCTTGGGAAGAGAATTTATATGTTGTGACATCTGGGTTTAATAAATTTTCTTTTGATAATCAAATAGATTCTGGTCGTTTGTTAGCTTCAGTTAAAATGCACAATTTAATGGAAGAATTTAAAGCCCAATTTGATACCATTATCTACGATATTTGTAGCGTTACTGGTTTTGCAGATGTGAATCTACTAGCAGCTAAAACAGATGGAATTATCTTAGTTACGGGCTTAGGTAGAATCCGAACTGTGTCATTGGTTGAAACTCTCAAACAGTTAAGGCTATGTCAAGTACCTATTTTAGGAATTGTGGTTAACAACGGTCATTTCTCAGGTTAATGAATAGCTGTGGTTTAGATAATACTTCAGATAGTTAAGTGAACTACACTAAAAACTAAAAGTAGTTCTAACAGTTCCAATTACCAAGTCTTCAGAGTTTTGAATATTACTATCGGGTTCGGTAATCCAAATTAGCCCAGGAGTAATGGCAACATTATCGCTGACTTGATATTGGTAAAAAGCTTCTAAATGTAAAGAGCGATCGCTATCTGCTTCTATATTCTCGATAGTAGATTTGGTTGCAGTCGGTTCGCTACCGACGATAATGCCCGCGATGCTACCTTCCCTACCAAAATCGGGAAAAGCCAGAGTTGCAGCCCAATTCCAAACATCTAAAGTCCCTCGATCTATTTGTCGATCTAGAGTAGAAAGATTGCTAACTCGACTCAAACCACCCCAACCGCCAAGAACAATGCGATCGCTAATCGTCCAGGATAATTCTAAACCATAGGAATTGCTAATAGTTGGAGTTGTTTCGCCAAAAACTTCCTCGGTTTGCGATCGCAAATTAGATGTATCAGTTCCCGTTCCAGTATCGCTTTGATTGTAGCTGTGGATATAGGTGGCTGCCAGACTGAGACTATCAAAAGGAGCGATCTCAATTTGCCCCAAAGCACTATATGCACCATTAAATAAACCGTTACCTGGTTCAGATTGGTTAGCAGAAGAAGCTAAATAACCCGCAGTAATTTCTACCCGATCTAGGGGACGATGTACCACTCCTACTCCCGCATCTCCAGGAGGATTATAAATCGGGTTACGAGTGCCAAAAGTAGAAATAGCACCCGATCCGCCGTCACCATCTAAAATATTAATCGTTGGGGTAATATCTTCGGCATCGATCCCCGTCGCCCCAACAATCAAGTCTAAATTGTCATTAACGCCAAAACTATAATATATTTCTTCTAATTCCAACTCATCTGTTTCTGAGTTACTAAAAGACAAGTCTCCTTGAAAACTGTCGAGTTGTTCGGTAAAGCCAGGAAAATTGTTGCGAGATAGTCTGGTAAATAGCAAATCTTCTCCACTAAAACTAGTTTTTAAGTCTAGCCTCAATCTAGTCCCCAAAATACTGCTGCTATCCTCCCCATTAGATAAAACATCTCCTAAACCCACAACTGCCTCTCCCTGAAGTTTGGTAGTTGTAGAAAATTTAATTACCTCTAAATCTTGAACGCGGGCTTGTATCCCATCGGTTCTACCTTGTAGTATGGCTAAATCTGACTGAAATTCTTGCATCAAACGCAAAACAGTATCGACATCTGCTTGAGACATTCGATCCGAATTAGTCAATATTTCTTCAACCTTATTCAAGCAACTATTTAACCCCGCAACAAACTCCCTACGAGAAATGGTTGCTTCTCCTCGATAAGTCGAATCGGGAAAACCACTAACGCAACCATAACGCTCGATCAAACCGCGCAAAGCTTGATAAGACCAATCAGTTGGTTTTATATCTTGCAAGCGATCGATACTATCTGTCTGAGAAAAAAATAGAGTTTTCTTTTTTTCTTGACGTTCGGCTTTTTTTAGTATAACTTTGTTCTGCCAATCTTTATTTAGATTGTCTTTTAAAGCGATCGCGCTGATGTCAGCAGCTATGGTTTGATTGCCAGATAGCAACAAATAACTAGCAGCTAACAGGACAGTTATGCGACCTCGATCGATCCACAACTCAGACATTTTCAATAAACCTCTCACACACCAAAATGCTTTGTTGAAGTCAAACTTTTTTGAATGCAGCAATAATTTCGCAGCAAATAAAAGCACTAATGTACAACCATAGTGTCAATTTAAGTTCGATTCAAAAAATGTTTGCAATCTTTTAAGCTTCCTCTATTGTGGCATCGATCTAAATTAATTGGGCGTAAAATTTCTGCCTATGAATTGTTATCAAGAAATCTAAATTTTATAAAGTTATATTAAATGCTTGAGACCTAATCTGGAGGTTTGGTTTTTAAGTTGATATATAGATGAGTTATATTTGAAGCGCAAAATTATTCATCGCAATCGCCTTTCCAGAATGAAATATTTATTATCTACTGTTACTGCTACGATCGCTTTGATTCAGCCTCAAATGGTTTGGGCAGAATCTACTATTCCGAATGTAGAGGCGATCGCTCACAAGTATACGGTGAAGGTAAACCCAGATGGACAATGGGGATCGGGAGCGATCGTTGGGAGAAATGGCAATATATATTATGTGTTAACTGCTAGGCACGTAGTTAATGATATACGGGCGGGGGAAGAACTTTGGTTGGTTACTCACGATCGCCAAGATTATCGAGTTAATGTAGAAGGGACAAGTTTTTTGCCGAATAATGTCGATTTGGCATTAATTCAATTCACCAGCGACAAGGATTATCCCGTTGCTACTATTTCTCAACATAACTATCGACTGTACCAACGTCGGGATTATGACAACAATACCGTCAGAGATGCTTCGGTTGAAAAGCAATATATATATGTGTCGGGATTTCCTCTAAGAGAAGAGAGACGAGTATTTAATCCTGGATTTTTGTTCGATAATTCCGCTAGTGCAATTTCCGCCCCAGAGATTGCTAACCCCGATGATAATTTTGGTGGCTATGAATTGGTATATACTAACCTAACCCATCCTGGGATGAGTGGTGGTGGAGTTGTCGATCTCGCAGGAAGACTCGTCGGCATTCATGGTAGGGGCGACGGTAAAATTATTGGCGAAGAAGATGAAATTATTCGCCAGTATCTCGATGAAGTTGGGGGAGGTTCAGTAAAAATTAAAGTGGGGCTGAGTTTGGGGATTCCCATTCAGACTTTTTTGAGTTGGGCTAAAGATCGACCCATTTATCAATATTTATCTGTAGAAGATTCTACTCCTCCTAATTTAAGTTCCCACAGTTGGCAATCTTGGCAACCGCCTCTTTCTGTAACAGATCCGAATAACCCCTATCACTGGATTGAAAAGGGCAATCAATTATGGCGCATTGGTAGAGTAGCGGAAGCGCGAGGTGCATTTGATCGGGCGATCGCTCTAGAGCCAGATCTTTATTTAGCTTGGTTTGCTAAGGGTTTTACTCTAGGATTCGATCGCCAGTACGATCGAGCTTTAAAGGCTTGCGATCGCGCCATCGAACTCAATGTCTTGCCGACTAAAATTAAATACGAATCTTTTCGCTGTAAAGCTGGTGCTTTGCAACATTTACAACAGATCGAAGCAGCTTTAACTGCCTTGGATCGAGCTTTGGAAATTAATCCTCATAATTCTGCTGACTGGATGCTTCGAGGAGAATTACATTTTGCTTTAGGAGAATACGAAACTTCATTGCAGTCTTTAAATAAAGCAGTGACATTAAGACAGACTCAAAAATTGCCAGCTTCTGCTTTACTCCATAACAATCGAGCTTTGGTAGCTGGGGAGTTAGGTAAATATCGAGAGGCTTTGGCAGATGTGGAACAAGCGATCGCCATCGAGCCTAATTTTGCTCCTGCTTGGCGCAATAAAGGTTCGATCTTAGAATCGAGCGATCGTCATGAAGAATCTTTAGCCGCTTATCAAAAAGCTTTGACTTTAGATCCCCAAGATTATAATACTTGGACAAATCAAGGCTTCACTTTATATAAATTACAACGCTATACAGAAGCTAAAGAAGCATTTGAAAAAGCTTTAGAAATTAATCCAGACTATCAACCTGCAATTGAAAATTTAAAAGCCATTAATTCAGTGATTTAATTTACCTATTCAATTTAAGATGGTCAACTAAATTAAAAATTTATCTACTTAACTTTTAGGTGAAAACTTGCATAAATCAAAAAACTTAACAGTATAATTGTAATATAAGACTTAATCGCTATTTATTATAATTATGAAATTAACATCTTATCTTTCTCTTGCAGGAACATTTGCTGTTACTCTAGCTTCTACGTTAATTACTACCACTTCAGTTCGCAGCGAAACTGCTATTTTTGCCTGCGATAATTCTAGTTCTATACCCACTACCATAGTACAGTCTCCTCGATATGGTTCGGTCAAAATTATTGAATGGAAAAGCACTGATTTTGGCGATAAATTTAACCCTCAAACCCGTTGTAATTTAGTATCGGCTAAGTTTGAAAAGTTTGCTCGTGCAGGAACGCTCAAATACTTTACAACTGGTTCGGTAAATCGCCAACCTGTAATTTGTGCGGTAGCTTCTCAAAGTTCTCCTTGTAACTCGGAAAGTATGCTTTACACCCTCAGAAAAAATGTCAGCGCCCAGGAAACTCTCAAACAACTATTAGACATTAAATCTGGGGCTACTAGTGGTGCTTTAAATGAAACTGAAAGCCGAATTTATATTGATTTTGAAAAAGTCTTAGAAGCTAAAGCCCAAGTCAGTCAAGCAGAACCTTTATTTTAATAGCTTTGCTTTAGTTATTTAGTTATTAGTTATTAGTTATTAGTTATTAGTTATTAGTTATTAGTTATTAGTTATTAGTTATTAGTTAGCTTTAATTGCCGATCTAAACTAATTAAATAATCTCGACCGTATTCAGTATTATTTTCCAGGTTTTCCCATAAATGTTCGGGAAAATCTAGTTCGTATTCTTCACTACAGGAAGCAGCAGCAACGGCGATCGCAGCAACGGAACTGCTATTTTGATTAAGACTAATACAATGTTGTAATAATTGACTCAAGCTTTGATGTTGGATAACTAATTCAATAGTAGTTTTAACAACAGTTAAACTGGGACTTAATACTGCTGAAGATTGCAACCAATCAGTCATAAGATAAATATTTAAAAAGTCCTTTAGTTGTTCTTTTTTACCCAAACTATAAATAAAAAAGTGACACATTAAAGCCACGGCGATCGCACCATTCAAACTATCGGGATGATTGTTAGTAATGGCAGCTTGAATCATACTAGCTTGAAAAACTTTTTCGGGAGTCGAACGTTTGCCAATCGACATGGCTCTAATTGCAGGTAAATCTAAATCGCTATAAGGATCGATATTATCGATTAATTCCCTACCATCTCGCGATTTTTGCAGTAATACATCGAATTTATCTCCATAACCTTGTCTGGGATCTTGTTTGTAGGTAGTTAAGAGACTATTAGCCAAATATTCCTTAACCCAAGAATGACCTTGAATCAGCATTTTGGCGATCGCTATATTGCTTTGAGTTATTCCTGTATATTTTCCAGTCAAATTTTGTAAATCTTCTGACAAAGGATATTCCGTAAGGTTATTGTAACTGGCGATAAATTCTGGCGGGCGAGCGACGAAATTTGCAGCATAGGCATCTGCGATCGCAAGTTCGAGGAACATATACAGGATTGTAAATAAGTTGGTGTTTATTTTCGATCGTCAATGTTAACCCAAACCAAAGATTTCATCTCCCTATTTAGTAGTAAAACTTAAAACTCAAATAAATTTGTTTAGTTGAAAAAACTTAATCCAAATTCACCTTAAATATCTTGCGAGAAAATTCTTCGGTAAGATTTTGTTATGAATCTATATCATGAGGTTTATTCTATGACGGTGAAGATTTTAGTCGTTGAAGACGAATTAGAAATGGCTAATGCTGTCAAAGCAGAGCTAGATTATGAAGGATATCAAGTTAGTCTGGCTTATGATGGGCTAACGGGATTGAGTACGGCTAGACATACAGAATTTGACCTTATTTTACTAGATTGGATGCTTCCTGGACTAACTGGGGTAGAAATTTGCCGTCGTCTTCGTCAAACAGCTAATAAAGTACCGATTCTATTTTTAACGGCTCAAGATGCCATTAGCGATCGCGTTGATGGTTTGGATGCGGGTGCTAATGATTATTTAACTAAACCTTTTAGCATTGAGGAATTATTAGCTCGAATTCGTTCTATTCTGCGACGGGCAAAAGATAGCCAAGAAAGCAGGCAAAAAAATGTTTTGCAATTTGCCGATCTAAAATTAAATTTAGTTACTAGAGAAGTATTTCGGAGCGAGCGCAAAATTGATTTGACTGCCAAAGAATTTAATATTTTGCAATATCTTATGGCTAATGCAGAAAGAATATTATCGCGCCAACAAATTCTCGATCGAGTTTGGAATTACGATCCAGTTGATAACGACAGAATTGTTGAAGTTCATATTCGACACATCAGACAAAAACTCGAAGCGAAACAAGAAACAAGATTGATTCAAACTGTTAGAAGTGTTGGTTATGTTCTGCGAGAACAATAAAGATATAGTATTTGATTAAACAATTTTTTGATGAAAACCAACTTCAATTTAACTACCAAGTTTAATTTATTACTAATCATAATTTTTCTGACGGGAGTATTGATATCGGGTTTATCTTTATCAAAGATTTTATATCAGCAAGCAGAAGATAAATTGACCTCTGAAGGTCATATTTTAATGAAAATGATGGAAGAAGCTAAATATTATACTAGCGTCCATTTATTAGAATCTTATCAAAAAAATACCGCTAATACTCAAGAATTTAAAGCTTCTATCGTACCTGCCTATGCAGCTAAGGAAATCTTTGCTAACTTCCGAGAGATGACTAAATTCGAGCACTATCAATATAAAGAAGCTACCATCAACCCGACTAATCTCGAAGATCTTCCCAATGATTTTGAACGGGAATTAATTTATTCTTTTCAACAAAATAAAGATCTAAAAATATTATCTGGCTATACTAATCAACAAGACAATAAATACTATTATATTTCTCGACCTCTTACTGTTAAAGACGAGAGTTGCCTGCAATGCCATAGTACTCCCGATCGCGCTCCCCAAGAAATGTTGGAATTATACGGAGATAAAAATGGTTTTAATTGGCAATTAAATCAACTCACTTCCGCCCAAACTTTTTATCTTCCTGCTAATGATGTAGATACGGCAGTTCGACAGGGAATGGCTGTAGTTCTCCCCGTGTTTTTAGGTATTTTTGCCACTCTAATTTTATCGGTCAATGGTCTGTTGCAATATACAGTTATCGTACCAATTAAAAGATTAATTAAAATAGCCAATCAATTGAGTATTAATACTATTAATATTACTCATTATTTATCCTTCAGCTATTTCGAGAAATTAAAACAACGTCGCGACGAAGCAGGAGAACTAACTCAAACTTTTGCAATTATGGCAGAAAAAATTGTCAATCGTGAACGAGATTTGCGTCAAGCAGTGGCAGACAGCACCGAAGAATTAAGAGCAGAAATTACAGAACGAGAAAATATTGAACGACAACTAGCCAAACAAATAGAGCGAGTACTATTACAAGAAAAAATTACTCAAGAAATTCGCCAAAGTTTAGATATCACTCAGATTCTGCAAACTGCTGTCAATAATATCGGTAATGCTTTTAAAGTAAGTCGCTGTCAGATATTCTCCTACGCCCAAGCCCAACCCCACAAAGCAAAAGTTATCGCCGAATATATCATTCCCCAATATCCCCGCACTTTAGGGCTAGAAATATCTCTAGACGAAGCAATTTGTCTTAATACCGCACTGTCTCAAGAAAAAGCAGTTTATTGGTCTTATGTTTACGATACCCCTTTACTAAGTTGCTGCATTCATCTTTACCAACAATTGCAAATCTATTCCCTAATGACCGTTAGAACTTCCTATCAAGGTCAAGTAAACGGAGCAATTAGCATTCAACAATGCGATCGCTATCGTCAATGGCAACCAGACGATGTAGAACTACTAGAATCCGTAGGGGCTCAGGTGGGTATTGCTCTGGCTCAAGCAGGGCTTTTACAACAAGAGAAAAAACGCAGTCGAGAAATTGAAATCGCCAATCGGGCTAAAAGTGAATTCCTTGCCAATATCAGCCACGAATTACGCA
The DNA here is from genome assembly GCF_058530065.1 of Waterburya sp. Taxonomy (NCBI): domain Bacteria; kingdom Bacillati; phylum Cyanobacteriota; class Cyanophyceae; order Pleurocapsales; family Pleurocapsaceae; genus Waterburya; species Waterburya sp. Next base: position 21,401 of record NZ_JBZNBU010000288.1, read on the forward strand.
CTCCTCTCAATGCCATTATTGGTTTTAGTCAGTTAATGAATCGCGATCCCGCGATCGATCCCAAACAACAAGAAATAATTAACATTATCAATCGCAGTGGCGAACATCTTCTAGAAATGATTAACGAAGTTCTGGAGATGTCTAAAATTGAAGCGGGAAAAACCGAACTATATTTCCAAAATATAGATTTAAGATTGTTGCTCAATACCCTAGAAGCAATGTTAGCAATCGAGGCTCGATCTAAAAATCTGCAATTAATCGTAGACTGTGCTGCTGATGTGCCTAACTATATTCGTACCGATGAAAATAAGTTGCGTCAAATTTTAATCAATCTAATTGGTAATGGAATCAAATTTACTGAAACTGGCAGTATTACTCTAAGAATTAGGCAACAAGGAACGAGTTATTCATCCCAGTGCAATTTAAAATTTGAAGTAGAAGATACTGGGGCGGGAATTGCACCTGAAGAAATCGGTCAAATATTTCAAGCCTTCAATCAAAGCGAAACAGGTCGTCAATCGAAACAAGGAACGGGTTTGGGCTTGCCGATTAGTCAAAAATTTGTCGAATTGATGGGTGGCAAGTTGACTGTTAGTAGTAAAGTCGGAAGAGGTTCGATTTTCCGTTTTAATATTATTGCCGAGCGGATCGAACGAGAACAACTAGAATCAACAGCTTCAAAATCAGTCCGAGTTCTTGCACCCAGTAAATCTAAATATCGCATTTTGATTGTGGATGATGTATGGCAAAGTCGTTTGCTAATGGTCAAATTACTCAGTCAAATCGGATTTGAAGTCCGAGAAGCCGAAAATGGGCAACAGGCTGTAGAATTAGCTCGACAATGGCAACCTCATTTAATTTTCATGGATATGCGAATGCCAGTGATGGATGGCTACGAAGCTACCAGGAAGATTAGAGAAGCAGAAACAAACCGAAATAATTCAACTCCACCAGTAAAAATAATCGCTTTAACCGCAAGTGCCTTTGAATCTAAGCGGACAGAAACTATTACTGCGGGTTGCGACGATTATCTGCGAAAACCATTTCAACAAGATTCCTTGTTAGCCAAGATTCAAGAACATTTAGGGATTGAATATATCTATCAAGAAAATTCTAGAAACAATTCAAACACAGAGCGATCGCCAACAAGTCAATTGAGACCTTTGACTTCCGAGTCTTTACAAATAATGCCCGAACAATGGTTGCAGGAATTCAAACTCGCTGCTGAAGAATTAGACGAAACAAAATTAATAGCTGCAATCTCTCAAATTCCTCAAGCTAACGATCTCCTAATCGCTTCTCTGACCAATTTAGTGGAAAATCTTCAGTTTGAAACCATAGTCAAATTAATGGAAAATTAATTAAGTAAAATTACTTTTTAGGAGAAAAGAGTAATACAGGAAACCAACTACTCCGCATCACATCGTTGGCAAAACTACGAACAGTCCATTGCAAAAGATTATTGCGATAGTCAGTCGCGATCGCGATCGTACTAATATCAAAATCTAAAGCAGCAGTAGTAATTTCCTGTAAAGGGTTGCCTATTTTCACCAAAGTATTAACTTCTATGTCTAGTTCTTCTAATTCTGCTTTAACCGACTCTAATTCCGTTTCCGCTTGTTTGGCTCGCTCGTCTGCTACCAAAGATTTTCTACCGCAATCATCAATTACCGAAATTAGCATACATTTCTGTAGAGAATCAGCAGGGCGATCCTGAGCATATTTCTTGATTTCGTCAATCAAATAGCGGGCAGTTTTGCTGCCATTGTAGGGAATTAAAAAGTAACGCCAAAGATGCTGACAGCGCAAAGCCAATTCTTCCCGAGTGTAGGTAGTAATCAATTCGGGACGAATAATATTTAAAGGATGACTGGTAATCTTAGCTAATCCCGCACTAGTACTACCAAAAAATTTTTCTTGCAATAAACTTTTGATTGGAGTTCCCGTCATAATGACATCTACGGAATGGGTTTTCAAAACTCTGGGAATCGTATCTAAAGGTTTACCTGAAAGGACTTCTATCTCTACTTCCACGCTATCTGGAGCATTTTCTTTTGCTTGTTGCAAACGTTGCTTCGCTTCCTCAACTTTCTCTTGATCGATTCGAGGAACTTCTCCTTCTTCCCACAAAGGAACGCTGTGAAAAAAAACAATTTTGTTTAAACCACACTGAGCCAGATTAGGAATACAATCAATCAAACGGTACAAACCGTCGGTAAAATCGGTGCAGATCAAGCAGCTTTGAAACATAGCAGGAGCAAATAATCATTTTCTCTTACACTAGCAAAAAACCGATGTGCCGTCCCGATAATCTTGATTTTTGTATCTTTTAAGTCTCTACCGAGCAATTTTTAGCTGCAAATATTAATAACCCCAACATCCCCAGCTTTTTTCTCTAGAAACGAGCAAGAGAAGGAGATTACCAACAAGAGCTTAGCCAATTATCTTTGTGGAGGAGATTCAATACCCCACTGATGGCGGATAAAGTCTTTATACATATTATCCCTGAGTAGCATCTGTTCGTATAACTTGACTAAAAAATCTTGAGCTTGTTCGTGGCTCATCGACTGTACCTGGGTCTCAAAAGAACGAATATTGAATTTCTGTTCTAAAGATAGTTCCATAGGGTTGGACATAAAAGTACCTCCTGGTTTTCTGGGGAACAACAAAATAATATCCAATTATATTGTAATTTAATGTAACAATTATTTGACAAAAGTGCCAGTTAAATGTTTTTGTCCGATTGTTCCTAAGATTAATAGCGATCGCCTTCTCGAAAAAATCTCTCCAAATAAAAGGAATACTGCTATATTTATGAAGGGCTTTGTTAAAAAATTAAAGAAAATAAATAAATAAATTGCCTAATAGTGTAAACATTCTGTAATAATTGAATGTGGTGCAGAATTTAAAATTCAATTTTCAAATCTGATTGATTGATATTTATTTAGTTAACAGATGTTTTCCTGCTACTGTGACAACAATTAAAAATAGCGTCATATTTAATAACTTGTTCATTTCAAGGTGCGATCGTACTATCCTTTATCCGATTGAATTTGGGGGTGGTATGTATCTTGGGCTGTTCATAGTTGTGTAAAGTAAGGTAGTCTACCAAAAGAATCATCTATAAAAAAGCTTTTGGAAATTTTTTTATATTTTGGCTTAGTTGCCACTAGAAAAGCGTTCGCTCTGCACACTATTTTAAAATTAACCTAGCTTGGGAGATATATTTTCATGTCTATTCGTTTATATGTAGGTAATTTACCTAAAGAAGAAATCGATCGCGATGCTTTAGCAAATATGTTTGCTGAAGAAGAACAACAGGTTACGACTAAAGTAATCAAAGACCGTAAAACTGGAAAATGCCGTGGTTTTGCCTTTGTTACCGTACCTAGTGATGAGGTTGCAGACCAGTTTATTGAAAAATACAACGGTCAAACCTTCATGGATAGTCCCCTCAAAATTGAAAAAGCTCTACCTCGTGCCAAAGCAGAAGATGGTGCAACTGCTGAAGGAGGAGACAGCCCCAAACGCAAAGGTGGTGGTAATAAGCGCAATAAAAAACAAGCTGGCGGTCAAAAACAGCAAGCTAGCGTTCAACCCGATCCTCGCTGGGCAGATGAATTGGCTAAATTAAAAGAAATGTTGGCTTCAGCAAACAACTAGGCTGGCAGTTTAGCTGTTTAGCTAAGAAACAGAAACGGTGGCAATTATGCCCAACACTGGGTCAGTTGTACGCCGTATTTTTTTATGCTTTGGGGAAGATATCTGGGAAAATGAGTTCCAGATTAAATTATCGATACAACCTAGGGAGATAAATATAAATGAGCGATCCAGTTAAAACCATGAAACAAGAAGTGGGAAGAGCAGCAGCAGCCCGCGTGAAATCAGATTCGATTGTCGGACTAGGATCGGGTTCTACTGCTGCTTATGCTATTGAGTATATTGGAGATCGCTTGGCAAAGGGAGAAATTAACAATGTCGTAGGCGTACCGACTTCCTTTCAGTCTGAAGTACTAGCTAAGCAATTCAATATTCCTTTGGTTACTCTGGATGCGATCGATCGCATTGATGTGGCAATTGATGGGGCTGATGAAGTAGATCCAGATAAAAATCTGATCAAAGGTGGTGGTGCGGCTCATACTCGGGAGAAAGTAGTCGATAAGCTAGCTGATGAATTTATTGTGGTAGTAGATGAAGGCAAATTAGTCGATAAATTGGGTTCGACATTCTTGCTACCTGTAGAGGTCATTCCCATGGCTGTTGCTCCTGTAATGCGTAGTTTAGCAAAATTGGGTGGTAAACCCGAACTACGTATGGGAGTTAAAAAAGCTGGTCCAGTGGTTACCGATCAAGGAAACTTGGTAATCGATGTAAAATTCGACCACATCAAAGATCCCGAAACTATGGAAAAAGAAATTAACAATCTTCCTGGAGTATTAGAAAACGGTATTTTTGTTGGCGTAGCCGATATTGTTTTGGTCGGCAAAATTGTTGACGGTAAACCCGAAATCGTCGAGTTTTAGATCGGACTATTTCTTTTCAACTTGAGTGTAGAGTGGGCGACGCAGAGCTAGTACTTTAGTGCATTGCCCACCTTACATCAAAACTAACAACTAATAACTAACAACACTAGCTTTTGGTATGTGCTGCGTAAGGTCAGTTACTTATTGGGAGAAGGTTTTAACTTAGTCAGCTTGAGAGTAAACTTACCGCCGCTAGTATCCCCGAAGGCGCGAACTCGCACAATGTATTTTCCTCCTTCCGTAATGCGAGAAAACAATAAGGAATTGGTTGTGCCGTCAGGACCATCATCATTTTCGGCTACTTTTGAACCATCCGCAGCAATTAGCATCACCATAGAGTCAAAATTATCGGAAGTCAGATCGATCGCCACTTGGTCGCCTTTTTCTAAAATAATGTGATAGTCTCTGGCAAAACCACCTTCTCCTGTAGGGATATCATTTTCCGTAAGGATATCTGAGATTATCTCTTCGGAAGAAATAGAAGGAGGATTGTAAATTTTACTTTGGGCTTGAGATGGAAAAGTTTGCAATCCCAACGAACTAAAAGTAGTAACCGCAGTTAATATATTAAACCAAGAAAAAACAGACCGAGTGACCATACTGAATGCAGCTTAGGAAATTTTAATTTGTTGGGTAAATGAAAAACTTAATATCATAATTATACGTTGACATTCTCTTTCAGTTAAATTTTTCGTCCGACAAGCTTTGTGCAGCAGAAAAAAGCGAGCGCAATTCCGTCAAACCAATTATTAATTACTCAATAATATGTCTATTACCGATTTAGATATTGATTTGGCTACTTACATAGATCATACTTTACTCAAACCCAGTGCTATTCCCGAAGAAGTCGATAAACTCTGTCAGGAAGCCTGGCGATATAATTTTCCCTCAGTCTGCGTCTATCCCACTGCCGTTAGGCAAGCTAAAGAATTTTTACACGACAAACAGCCCCAAGTAGCTACTGTCATCGGTTTCCCTACTGGTGCAGTGACCTCCGCTGTCAAGCTCTATGAAGCTCAAGAAGCAGTAGAAAATGGCGCGACGGAACTAGATGTCGTAATCAATCTTGGTTGGCTCAAATCGGGCAAATCTGACCTCGTATATCGAGAAATAGCTCAGATATGTTCGGAAACAGGACAAGCAGTTAAAGCAATCCTAGAAACTACGGTTTTAACCCCCGAAGAAAAAAGACTGGCAGCCGAAATCTGCCTCGATGCGGGGGTAGCATATCTCAAAACTAGTACGGGCTGGTTTGGTGGGGCGACGGTAGAAGATGTCAAAATCTTAAAAGAAGTTGCTAGAGGACAAATTGGTATTAAAGCCTCTGGAGGAATTCGCACCTACGAACAGGCAATTGCTTTGATTCAAGCAGGAGCTACCCGTTTGGGTACTTCTCGCGGTGTCGATCTGATCGGGCAACAAAATGATTCGGTAAAAACTAACTATTAACAATTAACCTTCAACAAAATAGATGAGTCAAAAATATAAAGCAAGGGGAATTATTTTAAAAGGCTCGTCTCTGAAAGAAAGCGATCGCTTGGTCACAATATTAACTCCCGAATATGGCATAATACGAGCCGTTGCCCCTGGTGCTAAAAAACACAAGTCTAGTTTAAGGGGTAGGACGCAATTATTTGTAGTTAACGATTTGTTGTTGATTCGCGGCAAGTCTCTCGATAAATTAATTCAAGCAGATACTATCTATACTTATCCTGTGTTGAGTCGGGATCTTGGCAAGTTAGCTTCGGCTCAATATTTGGCAGAATTATCGTTGTTTTTAGCCGTAGACGAGCAACCCCAAGCAGAATTGTACGAATTATTTAACGAACATCTGCGGAGAATCGAACGAACAGCTAAAGACGAGATTATATATCCTTATTTAGCCCAAGCAGTATTTCATCTAATTGCGATCGCAGGTTTAAGCCCTCAAGTATTTAATTGCTGTGTGACTAAAAAAACGATTTTTCTTGATTCTGTCAATGGAGATAGCGATTATATAGGTTTTAGTTTTGAAGGGGGCGGAATTGTCGATCTAGATGCTTGGTATGAAATTCAGCAGCAGCAAAAACAAGATCCCGATGAAGATGCAGAAGTTCGTTATAACAATCGGCTGCCAAAAATTAACCATCGCATTAATGTTTTAGAATGGGAGATTTTAAAAGGTTTAAATGGTGAAACCTTACTATCTTTCGATCGTTATTTGCCTGCCAACCATGGAGAAATGGGTACTTATGTTGATAATGGTACGCCAGACTTAGATTTAGATCGAGCTTGGATAAGAGTAGAAAAAATCTTACGAGAATACATCCAATATCATATAGGTAAGACGATTCGTTCGGCTAATCTAGTAGAGAGTCTGTATGTAGAGTTTTAAAATCCCTTTGGGATTGGGTAGTGGGTAGTGGGTAGTAGGCATGACTAACAACCAATGACTAATAACTAATAACTAATAACTAATAACTAATAAAAATGACATTATCAGAATCAGAATTAGATTTAGAGTCAGAGCAAATTTCAGCAGCAAAAGAATCTGAGGGTTTTGCCCCTGTATTGCAAAATAACCGTTTTTTGATTTTGTGGGGCGGTCAAATATTTTCTCAACTGGCAGATAAGATCTATTTAGTATTGACGATCGCAATTGTCGCTCAACAATTCCAAACTCCAGGACAACCAATCAGCCGTTGGGTATCGCCGATTACGATCGCTTTTACCATTCCTGCTATGTTATTTGGTTCTTTAGCAGGAGTATATGTCGATCGCTGGTCAAAAAAATCTATCTTAATAATTTCTAATTTAATTAGGGGTGCTTTAGTCTTAGCTTTACCCACAGTTTTATATTTAGCTCAAGGAAAAAACATTTTCACTTCAATTCCTTTAGGATTTGCCCTGATGCTGGCAATCACCTTTGCTGTATCTACTTTTACTCAGTTTTTTGCTCCTGCCGAACAAGCGGTAATCCCTTTAATCGTTAAAGACAAAGATTTACTAGCAGCTAACTCTCTCTACACTACTACCATGATGGCGTTGTTGATTGTTGGTTTTGCCATCGGCGAGCCATTAATCGATCTTGCCGATAGTTTGGCTTTAAACGCAGGTTTGCCCGTAGGGATTGGTAAAGAGATCTTAGTCGGGGGTGCATATGCGATCGCAGGAATTATTCTTTTAGCATTGACTACGGGAGAAAAAATTCAGCCATCGGAAAAAGAACAACCCCATCCCTGGGAAGATATTAAAGATGGCGTTAAATATTTGGGTAAAAACCAACAAGTACGCAATGCTTTAATTCAACTAATTATTCTCTTTTCCGTCTTTGCTGCTTTGGTAATTTTAGCGGTAAGCTTGGCGGATCGGATTCCCCAAATCGATGCCGATGAATTCGGTTTCTTACTCGCAGCAGCAGGAGTCGGTATGGGTGCTAGTGCGGCTATTTTGGGCAGTAAAGGACAAAATATCGGTCACGCTCGTCTCAGTTTAATTGGTTCTGTAGGGGTTGCAGCTTCCTTGGTGGGATTATCTTTTGCCACTCAAAGCCTGTGGTTAGCTCTAATCATGACAGCTTTATTAGGGGCATTCGCTGCTTTAGTGGGTGTACCCATGCAAACTACGATTCAATCCAAAACCCCCGTAGAAATGAGGGGTAAGGTATTTGGCTTACAAAATAATGCTGTAAAAATTGCTCTTTCTTTGCCTTTAGTGTTAGCAGCAGAAGCAGAAGCGCGGTTGGGACTATCGGTAGTATTGATCGGACTCGGCGCGATCGCTCTTTCAGGGGGAATTTTAACCTGGTATATGATGCGAGACTATAGTCTTACAACTAACAACTAATAGACCTGTTGGGAAATAAGAGAAAATCTTTGAACCATTTGAACAATTAGGCGATCGAACTCGTCTTGGTTTTGACCTGGCAATTTATAGCTTGAGAAGGATGTGTACCGCTTTGATAAATTGCTAATTGTGTAAGTAGATATCGATTTAAACATAAAATTAATTTAGATGAAAGGCTTAAAAGGTAAAAACGTTTTAGTTACAGGGGCAACATCAGGTATTGGACAAGCGATCGCAGCTTACTTTGCAACCGAAGGTGCTAATGTAGCTCTCAATTATCGCAACGATCCAGACAAGCTAGACGCTACAAAAGAATTAATCGATAGGATGTGTTCCCAAATCCGAGGTTGTGGAGGGAAAGAATTACCTGTAGAGGGGGATGTCTCGGAAGAAGCAGACATTATTCGGATGTGTAATGAAGCGATCGAAAAACTCGGTAGCCTAGATATTTTGATTAACAATGCAGGCATTCAAACTTCTTCTCCTTCCCATGAATTGAAAACGGAGGATTTCGATCGGGTAATCCAGGTTAATCTACGGGGTGCTTATCTTTGCGCTAGAAAAGCCATTAAACATTTTATAGAGCGAGGTTATGACGGCACTATTATTAATATTTCCAGCGTCCACGAAATTATTCCTCGCCCTCAATATATTAGTTATTCGATGAGTAAAGGTGCAATGGAAAACATGACCAAAACCTTGGCTTTGGAGTATGCACCTTATGGTATTCGAGTTAATGCGATCGCACCAGGTGCTACCGCCACACCTATTAATAGCTGGACAGATAATCCACAGAAAAAAGAAGAAGTAGAAAGTCACATTCCCATGGGAAGGGTGGGTACATCAGAAGAAATGGCAGCAATTACGGCTTTTCTGGCTTCGGATGATGCTAAATATATTACGGGTCAAACTTTGTTCGTTGATGGGGGTTTAACTTTATATCCAGACTTCCTTAAACCTTGGTCTGCGGGAGAGTAATTTCTTTAGTTTGGGTTAACAAGATCGATTTGTTGAGATAGCTAAAACCCACATTCAGCAGCCCTATAGATGAAGCACGAAAGAAACATGGATTCAAGATTGGGAGCATTGCTCAGAAGTAGCTAATTATCCAGCAATCTTGAGCAGCAAATAAATACAATTGAATTCCTACAGAACTTTGACTCTAT
>NZ_JBZNBU010000289.1:0-1458 GCF_058530065.1 Waterburya sp.
GGGAAAAGAGTCAAATGACCCTCCACCTCTATAATCCCCTAGAGGAAAATTTGGCAGTGGAACTAGAAGTTACAGGGAATTTTCCTCCAGAATGGTGTCATTGGAATTTGGAAGGTAGCGATCTACGCAGTCGGGAAACTATGCTAGTGGGAATTTATTTTGATGTTCCCGAAGACTGGCTAGAAAGTCAACCTTTAAACGCGATCGCTTTAAACTATCATGCTACTGTCAGTATTTATTTACAGCGTAGCGACCGTCAAACCAGAGAATTACAAACCCTGAGTTTTAACTTTTGTCTGCGTCCTCACAGTCTTTATTTAGACTTTCTACCAGTTATTTACCGTGAAGTCGATTTCATCGGTCGCCTACTCAAAATCTTTGAGCAAGCATTTGAGCCGACAGTTAACGCTTTAGAAGCGATGTGGGCTTATTTAGACCCCTTAACTGCTCCAGAATCCCTATTACCTTTTCTCGCTCATTGGGTGGGTTGGGAACTACTCAGCACGATTCCCCTAGAACGTCAGCGTTATCTGATTCGCAATGCCATCTCGATTTATCGCTGGCGAGGAACAAAAAAGGGTTTAAGATTCTATCTCCATCTCTACACTGGACTACCTCTAGATGAAGATTTACCAGAACCAGAAAAACATATCTGCATCGAAGAGGCATTAGGTGCTGGATTAGTTCTAGGAGAAGCCAACTTAGGAGAAGATGCCATTTTAGGTGGAGGTCGTCCCTATCACTTTATTGTCCGTCTGCGCTCTCATGGCGACAATCCCCTAGATGAAACCCTAATTAGAAACATTATCGACACCGAAAAACCCATGTGGTGTACCTACGACCTTTATTTAGAAAATAGCAACTAACTATTCGCTGTAAGGGCGTTTCGCGAAACGCCCCTACTAACTACCAACCAATCCACAATCATGTCTCAACTTCCTACACCCCCTATTCATCCTTTTGCAAGACTAAATGCAGTCGATGGTTTGTTAATTAATGCGGAAAGATGGCGCAAAGTACAACAATATCATCGACAAAGGCAAAACTTTCATTACCAAGCACTGCATCAACCAGGTATTGTCTGCGGTTTGGGAGTGAAATTAATCACTCCTAACAGTTCAGTCCCAGAAGTTTTTAAAGATGGTCGTGGAATTCAAGTTCAACCAGGTATTGCCATTGACCTTAAAGGAAATCCCATTATTGTTCCCCAACCACAAAATCTTCATATCGATAAACGCCCGCAACAGGATTCTTTTACCGTTTATGTAGTTGTAGATTATCGCGATCCAGACGATCTAGAAGTTTCTTCTACCCAAGAAATGCTAGAGGAGAAGTTTCGTCTCGATATTAAGGTCAGACCTCCCAACGATCTGGAAATCGAAATCTGTCGCATTATCTTTCCTGCCAATCGAGAAATTCAGGTAACATTACCTGGAGATATTTTGCGTCCTGGATATA
>NZ_JBZNBU010000290.1:0-4566 GCF_058530065.1 Waterburya sp.
CCGTCTCCACTACAAAAATTACTGCGCTTTTCACATGGGTAGACCACATAATTAAACTTTAAAAACTAAGAACTAAGAACTAAAAACTAAAAACTACGAACTAGTAAATTTTCTAAGAGAGCTATTCAACTGAAAACGGCTGTAATCAGAAATAACAAATCATAAAATGTTAAAAATCTCTGAAAGAATAACTATTCCAGATCGAGAAATCGAGCTAAGTGCTATTCGTTCTGCTGGTTCGGGAGGACAAAATGTTAATAAGGTAGCAACTGCTATTCATCTTCGTTTTGATATTAAAGCTTCTTCCCTGCCCTATTTTTATCAAGAAAAGCTACTCAAATCAAAAGATACTAGAATTTCCCAAGATGGAATTATTATTATTAAGGCACAAAATTTTCGCACTCAATTACAAAATAGAGAAGATGCTCTCAAACGACTAAAGCAATTAATTAAAAGTGCAGCAATAGTCAAAAAGAAACGAATTAAAACTAAAATATCTCGCAGTGCTAATAAAAAAAGATTAGACAAAAAAGCCAAACGCAGCCAGTTGAAAGCTTCTCGAAAGAAAGTAGATTATGATTAATTGCTATTTCTTACTTCTACCTAATAACTTATCTCTTAGCTTGAGAATGCGATCGCGATATTTAGCAGCTTCTTCAAACTCTAGATTTTTGGCAGCTTCTTTCATTTTGGCTTCTAGTTGTTCGATCAGATCGGGTATTTTTTCTAAAGGTAGTTCGTCAGATTTTTCGTAGATTTCTTCTAGTTGTTCGGAATTTAAACGACGGGAAATATCTAAGAATGCCAGAATAGAATTCTCTTCTTTTTTGATAATTGGTTTGGGAGTAATATTATTAATTTTATTGTAAGCAATTTGAATATTGCGCCTTCTTTCTGTTTCTTCGATCGCCCTAGCCATACTTTTGGTTAAATTGTCGGCATATAAAATAGCTTGTCCCGTTACGTGGCGGGCAGCCCTACCAATAGTTTGAATTAAAGAACTTTCCGAGCGCAAGAATCCTTCTTTATCGGCAACGAGAATAGCGACTAAAGATACTTCGGGTAAATCCAATCCTTCCCGCAATAGATTAACTCCGATTAAAACATCAAATTCTCCTTTTCTGAGAGCTTGTAAAATCTCGATTCTTTCAATTGATTTAATTTCGGAATGGAGATATTGTACTTTAACATCTCGTTCGGCAAAATATTCACTCAAATCCTCTGCCATTCTTTTGGTCAAAGTAGTAATTAAAACTCGCTCTCCCCGATCGACTCTACCTTTAATTTCTCCTAATAAATCGTCTACTTGTCCGTCGGTAGGACGAACTAAAATCTCTGGATCGATTACTCCCGTCGGGCGAATAATTTGCTGTGCTACTCGATCTTCCGATTGTTCCAATTCCCACTTAGCAGGAGTGGCAGAAACAAATATGCATTGATTGACTTTATGCCAAAATTCATCAGCTTTTAAAGGGCGATTGTCCGCTGCCGAAGGCAATCTAAAACCATGTTCGATCAAAGTCTTTTTTCTAGCGCGATCGCCATTATACATCCCTCGCAATTGAGGTACGGTAACGTGAGATTCATCAATAACTAATAACCAATCATCGGGGAAGTAATCGATCAAACATTCTGGAGACTCCCCTGCTTGTCTTCCTGCTAAATGACGGGAATAGTTTTCTACTCCATTGCAATAACCAACCTCTTGTAAAAGTTCGAGATCGTAACGACACCGTTGTTCTAATCTTTGAGCTTCTAAGAGTTTATCTTGGCTTTCTAGTTCCACCAAACGAGCTTCCAATTCTGCCTTAATATCTTGACAAGCTTTTTCCAATCTTTCTTGAGGAGTAACAAAGTGACGGGCGGGATAAATACTAATATTATTCATACTCTGCAAAATCTCTCCCGTAACGGGATCTACATAGCGCAAAGCTTCAACTTCATCCCCAAAAAATTCAATACGAATAATGCGATCTTCGTAGGCAGGAACAATTTCTAACACATCTCCTTTAACCCTAAATCGCCCCCTTTCTAGTTCAATATCATTGCGAGAATATTGCACCGTTACCAAATCTCGCAACAATTCCCGCTGATTTACCTCCATGCCCAAAGACAAAGGTACGGCTGCTTTTAAATACTCGGCAGGCATTCCCAAACCATAAATACAACTAATCGAAGCCACCACAATGACATCTTTTCGTTCAAAAAGCGATCGCGTTGCCGAGTGACGCAACATATCAATCTCATCATTAATTGAAGCCGTCTTTTCTATATAAGTATCGCTAACGGGGATATAAGCTTCTGGTTGATAGTAATCGTAATAACTAACAAAATACTCTACTGCATTATCGGGGAAAAACTGACGTAACTCGTTACACAACTGGGCTGCTAAAGTCTTATTATGCGCCAAGACTAAAGTCGGCTTTGATACATTTTGAATTATATTGGCGATCGAAAATGTCTTACCCGTACCTGTCGCACCAAGTAAAGTTTGAAAACGGTTATTTGCTTGTAGTGATTCCGTCAATTGTGCGATCGCAGTTGGCTGATCTCCTTGGGGATCGAAGGGTGCGCTGAGATTGAATAGAGACATTTGTATCAGTTAGAGCAAGTAGGGCAGTTGGGATAATCATCTGGCTATCAATATTTAACATAGCGCAAATAAACTTATAGTTCTTTTGTTACCTGCTCAAACTCACCTCATAATATGCGTTGCTGATTAAGTAATGTTGTATGAAAGATTACTGTTGTTAGCCATTAGCCATTGGTGACAAGTTAAGAAAAAGAATGACCCTAAAACCTGTATCCTAAAAACAAGTTAACTCTAAATAAATATTTATCGATGGACTTATCTCATAACTCCAACACCGCCAACAACCTAGAAGCTGCTTTTGGCGGAGAATCGATGGCAAACCGCAAATACTTGTTTTTTGCTGAAATTACCAAAAAACTGGGCATGAAAGAATTGTCCAAACTCTTCAAAGAAACAGCAAATCAAGAAACAGAACACGCTTTCGCCCACTTCCGTTTATTGCATCCAGAATTAAATATAGACGATCCTGCATCTTTAACAAAAACAGAAAAAAAAGCGATCGCCAGCCGTTGCTTAGAATTGGCAATTGAAGGAGAGACTTATGAATACACGACGATGTATCCAGAATTCGCTCAAGCTGCCCAACAAGACAGAGACAGCGATGCCAAAGTAGAGTTTGAAGCTCAAACTGCCGAATCTAAAGAACACGCTCAAATTTTTCGTAAAGCAGCTCATAATTTTGGTCTTTTGACCTCGATCGAACAGCATCACGCCCGACAATATACCGATGCTCTATCGGTACTAGATGGGGAAACAGTAGTCAAAAAAGCTCCTAGTGAAGATCCGACTCTGCAAAAATGGATTTGTCGTCAATGTTCTGTAATCTACGATCCTGCCATCGGCGATCCTGATTCGGGAATTGCACCAGGTACAGCTTTTGCAGACATTCCCGATGATTGGCATTGTCCTATTTGTGGTGCGGAGAAAAAACTATTTGTTCCTTACGAAGAGCCTGCTGCTATTGGCTAAAGCTGTGAAGCTATTATTCCAAAGTAATGATTGTCACTTTTGGAGGACAAATGCTCTAGACTATCGGATTTTTGCAACTGCCTAATGTCTATCTAGTCTACCGCCAACCATATTACGAAAAATTTTGACAGGATACAGCGACCATGTATAATTGTTAATCGTAGTCGCCTGGAGAGATGGCCGAGTGGTCGAAGGCGCAGCACTGGAAATGCTGTAACGGGGCAACTCGTTCGAGGGTTCGAATCCCTCTCTCTCCGCTTGCCTTACGGCTTTGCTACGCAGGATTTTCCACCTCGAATAAGTTACCCTGCCTATCAGAAATTAAATTAAACTTTGACTTTCTAGGGTAACAGGCAAAGCATAATAAGCAATTCCCTCAGATTGAAAATCAGCTAAGTCGTTTTCTACGCTATCTCTTTCGGTTGCAGAAGGAGTATAAAAGTGCGCTCCTGTAGTGGAATTAAAAAAGCGATAGATGGGAATTGAGCCTTCTACTTCAGTTTTATAAGCCGAGAATGCCTCTCCTTCAAAAATGAAATTATCTAAATTTTCAACTGCATCTCGTTCGGTTTCCGAAACTGTATACAAATGAACTCCCGTATCCTCATTGAGAAAACGATAAACTGGCGTGCTTTGTCCCGATAAAGGATCGACGCTTTCATAGGAAGCACCTTCAAAAATGAAATTATCCAAATTCTCAACCGCATCTCGCTCATTTTCATCCCCCGTGTAGAAATGGACTCCTGTATCGGTATTCAAAAAGCGATAGATAGTTGTTTCTGAATCTTCACCATTTGTAGGTGGGGAATTAAAAGTAACACTACGAGCATCAAAATCTTCATCATCTAAATCCCCGACGACGGTGACTTCTTGACCTACGCTTAAGTCTAACTCTCCTTCACTCTCCTCCAAGTCAAAAACATCAACTAAAACTTCTCCTGTCGAATCCTCTAGAATAAAATCATCATCAGATACACTCGTTACCGTACCAGAAATAGTTTGAA
>NZ_JBZNBU010000291.1:0-2856 GCF_058530065.1 Waterburya sp.
CTCATGGTTGATATATATGAATCTGGATGAATGGATAATGATGTGGGATTGTGTTCGTGGAATTGTCGTTATTGCCGATAAACACCGTGGGGGTCGTTCGCCCTAAAGGATTAGCTGCGCGTCCGAACGACCCCTACCCATGAACAACCCCTACAATTAATTTTCCACAACAAAAAAAATGCAAAAATAAAAAGAATACACAAACACCATTAAATAAACTACTATGGCTAACCTCCCATCCCTTAGCGGTAGCGAAATCCGCGAGAAGTTTCTGAAATTCTACGAAGAGAGACAACATAAGATTTTACCCAGTGCATCTTTGATTCCCGAAGATCCGACGGTGATGCTGACTATCGCGGGAATGTTGCCCTTCAAGCCGATCTTTCTCGGACAGCGTAAAGCACCCCAACCCCGTGCTACTACTTCCCAAAAATGTATCCGTACTAATGATATAGAGAATGTGGGACGTACTGCCAGACATCATACCTTCTTTGAGATGTTGGGTAATTTTAGTTTTGGGGACTATTTTAAAGAAAAAGCTATTGAATGGGCGTGGGAATTATCTACTGAGGTTTATCAACTACCAGCGGAGAGAGTAGTTGTTAGTGTATTTGAAGAAGATGACGAAGCTTTCGCTATTTGGCGCGACAAGATCGGTATCCCCGCCCATCGCATTCAACGGATGGGAGAAAAGGATAACTTTTGGAAATCGGGTGCTACTGGACCTTGTGGTCCTTGTTCGGAGTTATATTATGATTTTCATCCCGAATTGGGCGACGAGAATATCGATTTAGAAGATGACAGCAGATTTATCGAGTTTTATAACTTGGTATTCATGCAATACAATCGCGATGGGTCAGGTAATCTTACACCGTTAAAAAATAAAAACATCGATACGGGTTTGGGTTTGGAAAGGATGGCGCAAATCCTGCAACAAGTACCTAATAATTATGAAACGGATTTAATCTTCCCCATTATTAAAACTGCTGCGGATCTAGCAAAGATAGATTACAGTAAAGCCGACGAGAAAACTAAAACTTCTCTCAAAGTAATCGGCGATCACGTTCGGGCGGTAGTTCATACAATCGCCGATGGAGTAACTGCAAGCAATACTGGTAGGGGTTATATTCTGCGTCGTTTGATTCGTCGCGTCGTACGGATGGGTAAATCAATTGGTATTGAAGGCAACTTTATTAACAAGATCGCCGAAACAGCTATTTCTCTATCGGAGTCAGCCTATCCTAACGTCAGGGAAAGGGAAGAATATATTAAAGGACAATTAGCAAGAGAAGAATCCCAATTTCTCAAAACTCTAGATCGCGGTGAAAAATTATTAGCAGATATAATTGCTAATGCTGCTAATTTGGGTTCTCAACAGATTTCAGGTAAAGATGCGTTTGAACTATATGCTACCTATGGCTTTCCTTTAGAACTCACTCAAGAAATTGCTGAAGAACAAGGTTTAACGGTAGATGTTGAAGAATTCGATCGCGAGATGAAACAGCATCAGGAATTGGGTAGCAAAGATTTAGAAGCAATTGACTTAACTGCCAAGAATGCTTTAGGCGAAATCGTTAAAAGTAGTGGCGATACTAATTTCTTGGGTTATACGGATTTAGTGTCCCAATCTCAGGTAATGGGTATCGTAATTAGCAATGACGACGGTAGGGGCGTTTCGCGAAACGCCCTGGAAGCAACGGCTGGCGATATAGTACAAATCGTTCTCGATAAAACCCCTTTCTATGGCGAGTCTGGAGGACAAATTGGCGACAAAGGCTATATTTCTGGAGATGATGTCTTGATTCGCATTGATGACGTGCAAAAAGAAGGTAATGTCTTCGTACACCAGGGAAAAGTCGATCGCGGTACGGTAAAAGTAGGCGATACGGTTAATGCAACGATCGATCGCGCCTGTCGTCGTCGGGTGCAAGCCAACCATACCGCTACCCATTTGTTACAGGCTGCATTAAAGAAAGTTGTGGATGAGTCAGTATCCCAAGCAGCATCTTTAGTAAGTTTTGATCGCTTGCGTTTCGATTTTAATTCTCCTCGTGCTTTAAAAGCAAAAGACGTGCGACAAGTGGAAGATTTGGTGAATACTTGGATCTCCGAAGCACACCAAGCAGATGTTAATGTTATGCCTTTGGAAGAAGCTAAAGCTAAAGGTGCAACGGCTATGTTTGGGGAAAAATATGCCGATGATGTCCGAGTAATTGATTTCCCTGGGGTATCGATGGAACTCTGTGGCGGTACTCATGTTAGCAATACTGCCGAAATTGGTGCGTTCAAAATTATCTCGGAAGTGGGTATTTCTGCTGGAGTGAGACGCATCGAAGCAGTGGCTGGTGCTGCTATCTTGGATTACTTAAACGTCAGAGATAAAGTAGTTAAGGAATTGAGTGCCAAATTTAAAGTCAAACCCGAAGAAGTTAGCGAAAGGGTTAACAATCTGCAAGCAGAACTTAAAGCAACTCAAAAAGAACTAGAAGCAGCCAAACAAGAACTAGCTTTAGCAAAATCTGACAGTCTATTATCTCAAGCGGAAACAGTAGGAGACTATAAAATCTTAGTAGCCAACATGGGAGAAATGGATGCCAAATCTCTTCAGTCAGCAGCGGAAAGACTACAACAAAAACTAGGAGAAGCTGCGGTAGTTGTCGCTTCCATTCCCAGTGAGGGTAAGGTGAGTCTGGTTGCTGCTTTTAGCCAACAAGTAATTAAAGAGAAAAAACTCCAAGCTGGTAAATTCATCGGCGGTATTGCCAAAATCTGCGGAGGTGGAGGCGGAGGGAGACCAAATCTAGCCCAGGCTGGTGGAAGAGATGCTAGTAAGTTAGATGAGGTTTTGAATACTGC
>NZ_JBZNBU010000292.1:0-15998 GCF_058530065.1 Waterburya sp.
CGGCACTTTTCTCAAGTCGGGGAACCCGCCCACCGAAAGTGCCTCACCGCAACGGACTGTCTCACCGCGCCGCCGAAAGGCGTTTACCCAGATCGGTGACCTGGGCAAGAGAATGCTCGAGTTAGGTAAGTTTACTTACACCTTGTGAGTAGAATTTTAAAAAACGCTCCTCGTAATATCGAGGGGCGTTTTTTATTGCTTGTTTTTAGAAAATTTATTTCATTTATTATAGATAACATTAAATTAGGCAAGATCGATGTCAATTATTGAATGACAAACTAAATGAAACGATCGCTTTTTGAAGATAAAATCCTCCTCGCCATAGGCAATTCTAGATTGCATTGGGCGTGGTTGCGAAATAAAAAATTACTGGCAACTTGGCACACTCCTCATCTATCCAAACCAGTAACATCCTATTTATTGCCGTCAAATTTATTATCAGATCGCTTGGTAGATTTGGGATTGAACAATTTACCTGTTTATATTGCTTCGGTCGTTCCATCTCAAACTAAACTATGGCAAAATTACCACGACACTCATATTATTACCCTTCAAGATGTTGGACTAAATAATCTCTATCCCACATTAGGCATAGATCGAGCTTTAGCAGCTTGGGGTGGAGGAGAAAACTATGGCTATCCTTGTTTAATAATAGACGGGGGTACGGCTTTAACCTTCACGGGAGTTAACCAACAACAACAACTGATTGGGGGTGCAATCTTACCTGGATTGAGAACACAATTTGTGACTCTCAAAAAACAAACAGCGGCATTACCTAAAGTAGATTTGCCGCCAAACTTACCCTCTCGATGGGCGACTGATACAGATAAGGCGATCGCTAGTGGGATTATTTACACTGCTATTGCGGGAATTTACAGTTATATTACCGATTGGTTGCAACAATATCCCCAAAGCCAAATCATTTTTACTGGAGGAGACGGAGCAATTTTAGCTCAATATCTAGCTCGAAAATATCCCCAACTACAATTTACTGGCGATCGCCATTTGATTTTTTACGGCATGAACTTGGCGATCGATCCAGCAACCAAAGCTTAATTTAACTTTTCATAAAGCTCTCCTTCAATTACTGGTACTTCATCTAGAAGAAAGAAGGCTTTAGTTTGGGTTTCTCCATCATCAAATTTGAGAGTTAAGATATAGCCATTAATTTCATAAGTTCCCGTACGGGGTTGGCGATTGCCCGAAGTTTGAATCGAACTACTGCCAAAATTACCAAACATAGCTACGCTTCCACCTCTAACAAAGCGTCCGTCAGGGTTAAAACCATAGATATTTTCTACATAACCGCTAGTATTGCCCGTAGCATCAGCACTGATAAGACGATAATCTCCAGCCAATTTCAGATTGGAAACTGGGGCTACATAACGATATTTAGTTTTGCCGATCACCAAATCTTCTCCCGATCGAGCAAAAGGTTGGCGATCTTGTTTATATAGTTGTAACTGAGCATCGTTAGTACTGCCAGCACGCCAAGTAGAATATTGACCGTTATTAATTTCATAACGACCGCAATTTTTGGGCAGACGTTGACAGTAAGCATCAAAATCGCCAACAATACCCGATTCCGTAAGGGCATAGCGACCATTGGGCTGTAGCCACAAACCTTTTGCGCCCACTTCTACTTGCACCCGTGCCAAAACAGAAACCCCAGTTTTAGCACCAATCGCCACATAAAAACCATCTAAACTGCCATCGGACTGGGGATACCTTGTAGTTACGGGAGCTTCGGAGAAGCGAATCGCTCCCAGCAAATTACCAAAGCTTTGTTTGAGCAGATCGCGATCTTCACTACGAGGAGCAACCAAGGTAAAAGTATACATTTGCTCTCCTGAAAATACTGCTACTGGAACTAAATATGCGGCAGTACCCTGAAAATCCATAAACCCTGTCGCGTACAAGACATCATAGCCATAGCTAGTAATACGCTGTTGAACATCCCACTCTTCTTGTCCCTGAGGATCTAATGTTCTCAAGAAGTTACGGAAGTCAGCTTCGCGATCGCTACTCGAATCTGGATAGGGAATCGCCAAGACTTTTCCTTTAGTACCATTACTCAGCTGAGATATTGATTTCTGCTGTCCTTCTAAAAACCATTCTGTATCTTCAATCCGTACTGTTTCCAAGTTGATTTCTGCCGCTTTTATCTCTGGTTTGAGCCATAGATTGACAGAGATAGCTAGCAAAGATGAGGCTGCGATCGCCCAAGATTGATACCAAGGTTTCATGAGACTAATAAACTAAGATAAAACTAACTACATAAATTTTCAACAATAATAATACAAACTTTTTTAACCAGGAAATTTATCTGAAAATAAATTGTAGAAATATTAGACTCTTGATTCAAGGTAGGGTAATCCGCACGATTTCGGTTGGGGTATTGGGGAGTATTTTCCATAAAGCGATCGGACAATATTTATCGAGGCACAACCTAAAGAATTTACTTTTAAATTGTGTCGCCTCTATCAATAGAAGTTCACCACTGAGATTTTAATTACCAATATGGCTGTACTGGAAAAAGGTAACATCACGATACATACCGAGAATATCTTCCCAATTATTAAAAAGTCTCTATATACAGATCATGAGATCTTTTTACGGGAATTAATTTCTAATGCTGTCGATGCTATTTCCAAACTCAAAATGGCATCTTTAGCGGGGGAAACTCAAGAGGAAATCGGCGAGCCTACTGTCAAAATAGCTGTCGATAAAACCAATAAAACCCTCTCCGTCTCCGATAATGGTATTGGTATGACGGCGGAGGAGGTAAAAAAATATATCAACCAAGTGGCATTTTCCAGTGCCGAAGACTTTATTAAAAAGTACGAAAAAGATGCCAACGATCTAATCGGACATTTTGGTTTGGGTTTCTATTCTGCTTTTATGGTGGCAGCTAAAGTAGAAATTGATACTCTTTCCTATCAAGAAGGGGCGACTGCGGTACATTGGTCTTGCGACGGTTCGCCAGAATTTGAAATTACAGAAAGCGATCGCACTACTGTCGGGACTACGATTACTCTGACTTTGCAAGATGAAGAATTAGAATATGCCGAACCCCAAAGAGTCAGACAGTTAATTAAGACTTACTGCGATTTTATGCCTGTTAAGATCGTTTTGGATAACGAGCAAATTAACAAGCAAGAAGCATTGTGGAAGAAATCTCCCCGCGATTTAACGGATGAAGATTATTTAAACTTTTATCGTTATTTATATCCCTTCCAAGAAGACCCTTTACTCTGGGTACATCTAAATACAGACTATCCTTTTTTACTTAACGGAATTCTTTACTTCCCCAAACTCAAACCCGATGTGGATTTTTCCAAAGGACAAATTCAGCTTTATTGCAATCAGGTATTTGTTAGCAAGCAATGCGAAGCGATTATTCCTGAGTTTTTGATGCCTTTGCAAGGGGTAATCGATAGTCCCGATATTCCTCTCAATGTCTCCCGTAGTGCTTTAACTAACGATCGCACCGTACGTCGGATTGCTGATTTTATCACTAAGAAAATTGGTAGTCGTCTCAAGTCTCTGTACAATGAAGACCGCAGCAAATATATTAGCACTTGGTCTGATGTGGGTACATTTGTCAAATACGGTGCAATTCGCGACGAGAAGTTTAAAAAACAAGTGGAAGATTTAATTATCTACCGTACTACCTATCAACCAGATGAGACAATAGCAGAAGCACCAAAAGTAGAAGTACAGTCAGCAGGAGACGATGCTTGGTCTGATGTAGATAATAATAATGCCAGCACCGAACCTTATACTACTTTAAAAGAATATCTAGAGCGCAACAAAGAGAAACGGGAAAATCAAGTTTTCTATTGCAGCGATCCTAGTACCCAAAATACCTACGTAGAACTTTATAAAAGCCAAGGTTTAGAAGTTCTTTATCTAGATTCTTTTATTGATGCTAACTACTTCATTCCTTTCTTAGAAAGAGAATATTCTGAGGTGAAGTTTGCTCGTGTAGACTCCGAACTAGACGAGACTTTAGTAGAAGAAGATAAAGCACAAGAAATTGTCGATCCTACTACTAATAAAACTCGTAGCGAATTAATTAAGGAGTTATTCGAGAAAGCACTCAATAAACCCAGAGTCAATATCAAAACTCAAGCCATCAAATCTGACGATCCTCAAGCTACTCCCCCTGCAATGGTATTATTACCCGAAGCTATGCGGAGAATGCAAGAAATGACTGCTTTGATGCAGGAAAAAGCCATGAGTTTTCCTGAAGATCATATCTTAACCATCAATACCGCTCATCCTTTAATTCAGAACCTATTAGAGTTAAATAAAAGCACAATTATTCAGGGTGGAGATGATTCTAATTCTATGGTTAATTTAATGTGCAATCATATTTATGATCTAGCACTTATGTCTCAAAAGGGTTTTGATGCAGAAGGAATGAAAGCCTTTGTCGAACGTTCTAACAAAGTGTTGACTAACTTAACTCAAAAGTAAGAAGTAAAATTTTCTATTGCTTCTTACAGTAAAAATTAATTATTAATTTACCAAGCAGGACTATTTTGTCCTGTTTTTTTATTTTGAATAGTAATTAGCTCAATTTAAAAACCAAACAATTAGCCGTACCAATGTTCGCTCACTTGTTCTACAATGCGATCGCTATAATCCATAATACTTATTATCATTATTTTTATAAGGCAGGTTCTTCTGTATCTATAAATCTTGTTCAATATCAACAGCAATTCGTCGAAAATTGGCAATAAAAAGCTTTATTTATTACCCTGTACGCACCTTATTTAATTTATTTTATTTATCAAAATTTCCCATCTAATTTTGACAATAAAAAATTACCATACTATGCCAATCAATAATTTAAAATTTTATACAGCTGCTTATTTACGGCGCGATCGCAGACGTTCTAAGATTGCTAAACTATAAAAATAAGTAATAAAAGCTAAAATCAAACCAACTACAAAACAACCAGTTAATAAAGTAATTGCAAAAGTATAACCTAGTTCCTTAAATGCGGTAAAAGATTCAAGATCGGGAAATAAAGGTGTATCTTTTGTCCCTAATAAAAGCTTGCCAATTTTATAATTAAAAACAAAAATAGGTACGTAAGTTAAAGGATTACTGATCCAAGTAGCAGCTACCGCAGCAACTTTACTTCCCCGAAAAATAGTAGCCAGAAAAATACCGATTAAACTTTGCAAGCCCAGAAAAGGAAAGCATCCTGCAAATACTCCCACAGCCAATCCTTTAGCTACAGTTTTAGGACGATCGCGTAGTCGCCATAACTTGAGATAGGTAAGGCGCAAACGCCTATGTAACCAGGATTTTTTACGCAAATGACGGCGTCTTACTGAATGGCGAGTCAGGATTGAGGCATTTGAGGTTCGGGAACTATGATGATTATATCTAGGACTCATATTTAAAAGTCTAACTTGGAAGGAAAAAGTAGCCGACTTAATCCTGACAAAACTATAATTTTAGATAATTTATCTTTAATAGAGAAACTACTTTTCCTAATATCGACTAGATTATTAAATAATTGTTTTACTTTTTTGTTCATTTATATATTTTTATACTTTCTAGCATACTAGACATTGAGTGATTTTAAAAATTTAACTGGGAAATTTTAAACATATTTGAAAAAGTGAAGGAAACCCATATATTTTCTCTGGTAATATATGGGTTTCCTCATAATATTGACTGCCCAAAAACCAAAAGAAGATTGTTGATAACTCTAGGCAGAAAATTTTACTCTTCAACTATTCTGTTGGTAGAGTTTTTTCAGCTTCTATATTAACCCGATGGGTAATTACAGTAATACCATCGCCACGAACTAAAATTGCCGAAACCAATTTACTGTCAGGTAATAAGGGTGCAGTTGCAGTTTTATAAATACCTCCTGCTGGTAGTGGTTCTAATTCTAAATCAGTAGGGTTAAGATATAGAGTACTACTACTTTCATCTTCTTTAATTGCTCCTAATAAAACTTTATCTTCTAATGGCTCGTCAACAATTATATCGAAGTTATATTTTGCTCCTGCCATGACTACTTCTGGAGCAATAATATCTACTTGAGGTGGATTTTCTCCAGTTTTTAATTGAGATTGTTCAGCTAAAATTTCTTGCTCGACTAACTTCTCATCTGCAAAATATTGACGAGACTTGATAACTGAATTTAAGCGGGTCTTTCTACCTCTATTATTTTGAACTCCTGTAATTGTAGTTACTGTTTCAGCTACTAATAAATCATCTTCTTGAGACCAAGATTTAATTTCGGTACTGTAGTTCAGTTGAGAATAATCTTGCCACATTCGCTCCAAGGCTTGAGCCAAAGAATCTATATTCAAACCATCACTCTGAATAAAATCCTCGCTGTAGCGATCGAGAAGCTTGTCCAAATCGCGATCGTTAGCGGCATCTTCAATGTCCCAAATCGCCTCTGTTAATTCATCTGGTGCGGTGGGCGCATTTTCTGCCAAAACACGATCGCCCAATCCATTAACTATCCCCCAACTGAATAGTAAAGCAGCTACTAGTATTTTCATCTATTTTGATTCTTTAGAGATTAAGTAGAGTTTGTTCGGTCTTCAATTCAATTCATCCTATCTTTAACACACTCAGAAGGAATCTTTATAGGATCTTTATCATTGGCATTCAAAAAAACCTCACAATAGAATAGTAGAGAAAGTAAAAAACTAGATAAGACTCAAAGTACTTACGTATTCTTTTGAGATTACATGATTTACCAACCTAATTACCCCCAATACATGAATGAAAGCCATTGTAGCAAACGTCCTCTTTGGCAGTATTATAGGCTGTCTTAGCTGCTCAAATATTGCTAATGCTAGTCCCTCAAATAGGGATTTAGGACAACTGGAAGTACCCACATCGCCCGTTTTGGCAGCAAAATTTCTCTCGTCCGATAAATTACCGATCCTGCCACAAATTATTAATTTGGTTGATCGCATTTTCACCGTTAAAAAGTCTCAGCCTGTTTACTTTGCAGTAGATCGCGAAGCAGAAATCGTCTTTCGCAATCGTTTTAGTTTGGACTTAGATCGATATGGGGATTTATCCTTAGATAAAAAAAAGCCCTATACTTATCAAAATCCTGAAGGGGGTGTAGTTTTAGGTTTTCAGGATACATTTTGGCAGAGCAAAAAACAAAAAAAGTATTGGGGAGTCACCACCATCGAACATTGGGGAAATGAATCTCGCCCTCAAGCACAATTTAATCTAGCCAAGCTCAACTATAGTAAATTAGCCCCTAGTCTTCCTTCTGGAAACTCTATGTTGACTGTTTCGGGGGGAGGTAATAAAAATCTAGCTCAAGAAAGTAATTTAGCTCAAGAAAATCTCACTTCTAGGGAATTTGATAAATTTCGTGGTGCTGTTTCCTATCATCATGGAGTAGGACAGAATGTAACTGTAGGTACGGGTTTTATATATGAAGATTCTTGGGTAACTTTTACTCAACTCACTCATCACAGCCATGACTTTCCTTTAAGAACAACAGTTTCGTTGCGCTCTCAGGAATTAGGAGGGGTAGATTTTCGCTCTCATGTACGTTTTCAACCTGCGGATAGTTTGACCTTAAATTACTATCACGAGTCAGAAAAAGATAGCTTTGATGCTAAGTGGAAAATTATTCCAGGTTTAACTTTTACTGCCGATGGTAATAGCCAGGAAGAGACGATTACTAAGGGAGTAAAAATGTCTGTAAAAAGCGAATATGTATCTGTTGTTGCTAAAGCATCTTTAGATGGCAATAATAAGTTGCAGTGGAATTTACAATCTCAAATAGGAATTCTGAACTTTGCCCATGGCAATACTCCTAAAAAAAATACCTCGGAAATAGGTTTAAATTTAATCGAGTCGAACACTTTGGGTTTTCAGTGTACCGCCTTCGTTAAGTATGAAACCAAAATAGTTCGGCAAAATGAAAACAACTATACTGTCTGGGGAACTAAGTTTCAATCTGGGGAAAAAATTTCTCCCAATAAACATTTTTGGACATTAAATCTAGGATATGGTCAGGGTATTCATGGTAATGGTTTGATCGCTTCTGGCTCGATTGCATTGCAACCCAATCTTTTTCTCAAGCTTGATTACCAAGAAATATCCGCCAAATCAGACGACACTAAAATCGAACTGAAGCTAAGTTCTAATTAATCTAGAAAATATTAAACTTTACGCTCAAATGTAAAGATTTGTTGTGCGAAGGAAAAAATAAGATTACTATTTATAGAAGTTTATAAATAAAAAAAATTAGAGGAAACTAAAATTTATGCCATATACAGAAGAAGAGGGCGGAAGACTAAATAATTTCGCAAGAGAACCTCAAATGTATACAGCAGAAGAGCCTACTTCTGAGGATAAAAAAAATTATTTAATCTTGGGCGTTTTAGCATTTTTACTTTTGGGTGGAGTTATGGCGGTTGCAGTTTATGCTTCGAGTGCTAGCTGAGATCGAACCCTAATTACAAGAGTTATTTATCCAGGCTGATTAAAAGACTTAGGGACTAGGAAACTGAGAGACTGTGAGGCTGATGAATTGAGTAAATAGCCACTTCGGTAGGATTTGGTTTAAATATTTTTAGCCAAAACTCTTGGTAATTTTACCCCGTGTTGATAAATTAACGCACGGGGTATTTGTTTGTTAGTGCTATCCCTTAGCTAATCAGTAAGATAAAGGTCATGAGACAATAGAAACCGTACAAAATAATTATCATCCAAAACTTTAAAATTTATAGAGGTAATACAATTAAAATGTTTAGGTCTTTCTTTGCTGGATTATTAATTATCCTAAGCTTAGTTGTATCCAGCTGTTCGACTGGTGTCAGTGGATTACAAAGCTATGTTAACACCAGTAAAGGATATGAGTTCTTATATCCGAATGGTTGGATACCCGTTACTTTGGGTAAGTCTGCCAGACAAAGTGTAGATGTAGTTTTTCGCGACTTGGTTGAGAGAACCGAAAACTTGAGCGTGATTATTAATGACGTTCCCGAAGACAAAACCCTAGAAGATTTGGGTACTCCTTCCGAAGTTGGCTATCGTCTTTTAAAAGCAATTAACAAAACTCCCAATTCCGATGTCGAAGCAGAATTTTTGCGTGCGGAGTCTCGCCAAGGAAAAGATAAGACTTATTATTTGCTGGAATATGAAGAAAATTTACCCGAACAAGAACCAAGACACAATATTGCTAGCGTAGCAGTGAGCCGAGGCAAAATTTTCACTTTTAGTTTATCTACTCCTGAAAGACGTTGGGATTCTGTCAAAGATGCTTTTGAAGTAGCAGCAAAATCGTTTTCAGTAAGATAGTCAAGTTGGGTAATGGGTAGTAGGTAGTAGGTAATAGGTGGCTACGCTTTCTCATGTTTATTTATTGCTAAATTCCTAAAACTCTCATTACTCTCATTGCCTTTGATATTTAGCTGTTAAATGTTCAATGTTAAATGAAATGAGTGATCGCTTTTTAAAATTTGTCCTAGCTTCTGCTTCTCCCGCTCGTTTGAAGTTGTTAAGAATGGTGGGAATTGAGCCGATTGTCTGTAAAAGTGATTTTGATGAAGATAGCATTCAGATAGAAAATGCAGAAGAGTTAGTTACTACCCTAGCTAAATGTAAGGCGGAAACTGTTGCACCCAAATTCGATAGTGCTTTGGTTTTGGGTTGCGATTCGGTTTTGACGGTCAACGATCGCATTTATGGCAAGCCCGAATCTCCTCAAGTTGCGATCGCTCGCTGGCGGGGAATGCGGGGCAGAATGGGCAAGATCTATACTGGTCATGCTTTAATCGATCTTCAACAACAAAGACAAGTTATTCGTTGTGGTGTTACTGAGGTCTATTTTGCTAATATTAGCGATCGCACTATTGAGGCTTATGTAGCTACGGGAGAACCACTAAATTGTGCGGGTAGCTTCGCTTTAGAAGGTAAGGGCGGTATGTTTGTCGAAAAGATTAAAGGCTGTCATAGTAATGTAATTGGTTTGAGTCTGCCTTTACTTTATGAAGCGATCGAACAATTAGGTTACAATGCTACGAGTTTTTGGAATTAACTTAATTGAACTAATTTATCGGATTGTAAAATACAATTTCAAGGAGTTGACATTCTGGCTTCTGGAGAATAAAAACGTTGGCATATCGATTAAATATGGCAGAAATAATCAGTGCAATCTAGAGCCAAACTAATAGTTAATTGTTATTGGCTGGCTCAAGCAATATTGCAACTCGATTTTTCGCCCTAAATTAGCAACCATAAAAGATATGACATCCAAAGAAGATTTTAAACAAGCAATTAGAACGGGAAACATCAACGAAGCTTTTTTAGTGGCGATGAGTAACGCTCCTGAATTGAGCATTACCACTAAGATTATTACCTCTGATGGAGAGGAAAAGGTAGTAGATAATGCGGAATTAGACGCTGATAACTATTTACGGACTAATATTAATCTCATCGAGGGCAAAATTGAAAACGAAATCGGTGAAAAACTCACAGGCGAACGCTATTCAGAAATCAAGCAATTTCATATGCGTCAAGTAGCCGAAGGACATGAGACTATTCAACACAATCTAGTCAGCTTGCAAAAGTTGTTCCAATTGATGTCTACTTTTCAACAGCAGCAAACGACTGGTGCTTCTAGTTGGGTAGATATTGCTGCCAATGTTACCAGAGAATCTTTACCAGCGAATGAACCTACCAAACTATATAGTAAAACTCCTTCAGCATTAGAACCAGGACAAGACAGCGATTGCCCTAAAACTCAATTAGCTGTGGAAGGTGATAGTGTAGAACCTCAGTTACCTTCCTTTGAAGAAGAGGAAGCAGATGGGGTAGTAGACGATCTATTGTCTTTGACAGATATTGACGAAGAAAATTCTGAAGAACATCCCGCAGAAATTCCGCCAGAAGAGCGACAAGACTGGGGTGAATGGTTAGAAGATGGCAAAGAAGTTAAACCCGAAGTATTCGACTTAAAATCTTTAAATATTAAAGACGGTCAAAATTGGCAGCGTTGGGACTCTAATTCTTCTGAAGAATAATGAAATATAGTTGGTTAGAAAGTATGACTGCGGTGGAAATCAGCACCGCAATTGTGGAAGAAATAGTAGATGAGATGTTTATTCCTTGGGAAGCTTATCAAGGAATATTTTATCTATCTCGTTCGAGTTTGACACAATTGGCGATCGCTCCATCTTTAAAGCTGCACTATCTTCAATTACGCCGTCAATTGGAGTTGGCTTATTGTTTATTATTGATAGATCCTCAGTCTCAGTTATACCATCGTCGTTTGGTTAAAGAAATTAAGCGCGATTTGCCCATTTTGACTCAGAACAATTCTGAATGGGAAACTTTAGCTACTAGGCTACCAGAACCAATTCCTAGCAGTCGTCATGAAACCATGTCTGGAGTTAATAAATTATTAGAAGATCCTTCTTTTAATCATACTTTACGGCAATTGCAAACTAGAAAACTTGCTTTAGATCGACGCGATCGCATTTTGAGTTCGGATTTAGCCGACAATATTACCAACAGCACCTACGCTCAAACATCCTTGCAATTGGATGGCAAAATTATTAATCGTTATTCTCAGGCTATTTTAGAACGGAGCGATCGCGATTTATTACTTCATCTCCACCAGCAATCTACTAGCGCGGGGGAAAGTCAGTGGCGAGGGGCGATCGGATTTATGTTATCTCTACTCAAATAAGATGAAATGCTGAAGTATTTGCTTTCGACAATCTTATTTGAGTTATTAGTTGTTAAAGGAATGTGTCAGATCATCAATGAAAAGCGATCGGGATTTGAGTGCTTGTATTCGCATCGATGAGGAGCGTATTAGCCGCTGGATTAGTATTCCCTGTCGGATTTATTTTGAACTCGATCGAGAAAATCTCGCTCGAATCGAACGGATAATCGATCGACAAGGTAGCTTAAGATTGCAATCGCAACAATTAATTAGTCTGCGCTACTATAGTTTGATTAATTCTCCAGTAGCCAATAGCGATCGCTCTTCTCTGGTTTTTGCTAGTAATTATTTATTAGATCGAGAAAGATTTTCCACTACCGTAATTCGTAGCACCATCGATCTAACGGGAAAAGTATCTCAAGAAATTCAACAGAGACTGTGGCGCGATCGCTTGTTCGCATCCAGAGTCATTCAAATCCATTATTGGTTGGTTGCAGAAATCTTAAGACAATTACCCCTCAAAAACAAACCAAGTATTTTCTGCGTTATCTTGCTATGGTGTTTGAGTATTGCTGTAGCTGTGGCTATGGGATATTTTATACCCTGCCAATTATCAATTAAATTGAGTTTAATGATTTCAATGGCATTTATCTTCAAACTATTAATTACCCATTTAAGCAAGGATTATTTAAAACCCTGGTTACTGCGACAATTAATCTTCGGATTTTTGGCTAATAAAACTTATAAAAGAAAATGGGGATTTAAGCTTTTAGCCTTTATTACCTAACCTGAATTCAAAATAAAAGAATTGCTCGAAGAGAATTGTTTCTTTGATTTGATACAGATAGAGACGTTATGTATAACGTCACATAACGTCTCTCTAGATCTAAGACTTATTCTGCCTCTTTACCCAAATTTTCTACTGCATCACCAGCATTTTCCAAACCTTGGTCAATGCCATCTTTGACTGAATTTGTAACATCGCCCGCACCTTTTTGCAAATTCTTAGCACCATCTTGAATAGTGTCAGTAGCACCATCAACAGCACCTTCAGCACCTTTTTGTAGATTTTCTAAACCACCTTGAACTGCATTACCAGCATCTTCAGCACCTTGTTCGATACCTTCAACTCCTTCTTGCACTGCACCATCAATAGCATCGGGAGCTTCAATTGTATTATCCGCACAAGCTCCAAAAATAAGAGATATAGCGATAAATGCTGGTACGGCAATAGTTTTGACTTTGATATTCATAATGATAATTAGGGAGAAAATTTAATTAGACTATGTAAGTGATACTCGAAAATTTTCAGAGAGTCAAAGAAACTTTCACTCAAATGTTCGAGTTAATAAAGTTAACTTTATTTTCCTGGTTTCTGACTAGGGCTTCCCAATTTACTCGCTCAATCGATAAATTCTGGTAAACAGATACTAAAAAAATGTCTATTTGAGATTAATTTAAGAAAATTTTAATTATTTATGTAGTCTGAACTACAAAATTTTTTCACAATATTTAGTCAAAAATAAAGCGATCGCATAGTGCGATCGCTTGTAGTCATAGAGATAGATTGAGGGGACTATGTAACGGTCAAAAGCGTAGCTACCTATTTATTACCTACTACCTACTTCTCAAATCTACCCTCTGCCGACGGTAGCAAAAATTTCAGCTAAGATTTCTCCCGCACCTTGTTCGCGCAATTTACCAGCTAATTCTGTTCCTAGTGCTTCGGCATTTTGTTTGTTGCCAGTGACGGTGTCTCTCAGTAATTGTTTGCCATCGAGACTGGCAACCATACCAATTACAGTTAAAGTATCATTTTCGATGGTGGTATTAACTCCGATGGGTACTTGACAACCACCTTCTAAGTCTCGCAAGAAAGATCTTTCTGCCAAAGTGCGATCGCGACTGTCGGGATCTTCTAATACTTTTAAAATTTTGAGGATTTCTTCATCTCCTTCGCGACATTCAATACCTAAAGCACCTTGTCCTACTGCATGGAGAGAAATTTCTGGAGAAATAATTTCGTGAATGCGATCGACCATATCCAGTCTTTGTAAGCCAGCTACCGCTAGAATGATGCCGTCATATTCTCCTGCATCTAGTTTTGCCAGGCGAGTGTTGACGTTACCACGAATATCTTTAAATTCTAGATTGGGGTAGTGGTGGCGCAACTGTGCCAAACGGCGAAGGGAAGAAGTTCCAATAATCGAACCTGCGGGGAAAGTAGAGAGGGTTTTGTCTTTGTGCTTTTCATTAACTACCAAAGCATCGGCGGGATCTACTCGTTGAGTAACACAACCTAACATTAAGCCTTCGGGTAGGTTGGTAGGTAAATCTTTTAAGGAGTGGACGGCAAAATCGGTTGTATTTTCAAGCATACCGACTTCTAGTTCTTTGGTAAATAAACCTTTATCGCCAATTTTAGCTAGAGGTACGTCGAGAATTTTGTCTCCTTGAGTACTCATTTTTTCTACTTCAAAGTCAATATTGGGAAAGTGCTTTTCTAATTCTGCTTTTACCCAATAAGTTTGTACTAAAGCTAATTGGCTTTTGCGAGTACCAATGCGAACAGTACGTTTATCAGTTTCAATGGCGGGTGTCATAGGAACTATCTTAAAAAAATCTAATAAATCAAATCACTCGATCTAGGGTATCGCAGTTCTCGTATCCTATTGGTTAATTTTTGTTTTAGATTTTGCTTTTTTAAAGATCGCCCTTTTAGTTTTTTTGAGCAATAAATTCAGGCTAAATCTTTCTTTGTTGGAGTCACAAAGCGAAATTATAGAAGTTAAAGAAATAGATGAAATTTTAAAATTACTAACCAAATAAAATCTTTTTAATTAACTAAATTAGTTTAAACTAGGCTCTCTTTCTCATTCTACGAGACACAACTGCCGAAGCCTCTACTTTGGCGATCGCTTTTCTTAAAGGCAAAATCCGAATGCGACCGTCAAAAGTATTAGCCTGATAAACTTTTTGGCGATCGAGATCCAAAGCAGTCATCCAACCGCTATTGTGGTGATAAGCCCCAGTTTCAATATCTAACCATCCCCTACCCGCAGCAATTTGTCCTGGTTCAACTCCAGGGAGAGTAAAGGTAATAGTATGTCCCGTGACGATTAATTTATCTTTGAAGAAAACGCGATCGCTGCTGTGAAAATCTTCTCTGATCCAGCAAAACTGCTCTGCACCCTGTTGCTGTAAAGGAATATTAGGATCTACACCTGCATGAACTAACCAATATTCGCCGAGATCGTAGTACAAAGGCAAATTTTTCATCCAATCAATATGTTCTTGAGGGATTTTACTGTCGTAGCTAGCTACCGTAGCGTGACCGCCACTATACAACCAACCCTGATAAAGTTCTATAGAAACTTCAGGACCTCCAACTACATCGAGCATCATTTCTTCGTGATTGCCACGCAAACATTTAAACTGATTGCGCATTACAAAATCAACCACTTGGGCGCTTTTCGGTCCTCGGTCGATCAAGTCGCCCAAAAAGTAGATTTCATCATCACTAGTGGGTGAAATCGAGTTTAATAATGCAACTAGAGTGTCATAATGTCCGTGTACGTCACCAATGACAATTCGACGATTGTGGCTCATGTTAAATGATTTGACGATGTGCATTCTTTACAATTCTTTTTACTGCTCGATAATTCTTTAAAATAATAGAAGCAAATTGTTAACTTACTAGTAAGTATTAAGTATTCCCTAAAAACTAGAGAAAATACTTATGTCTAAAATTTTAATTGAATTCGGTCGCTCAAAGAAACGTTACTAAAGTATATAGGGACAAGGACAAATCGGGTAGCTTATTTCACAATGAAAACCACTATCAAAATTCTGCAACAGCCATCTCACCCTGCTTGGATCGAACAAGCGATCGCCAATTTAGACACCGTTTTACTCGATCATTCCCACTGCGAACGCAAAGCAGCAGGAGTGGCGATTAATCTCATGTTTCGCTATCCCTCCCATCAAAAACTAGTCCGCCAGCTAACGGCGATCGCGAGAGAAGAATTAGAACATTTTGAACTAGTAAATCAGTGGCTCGAAAAACGCCATATACCTCTAGCTCCGTTGAATGCTCCTCCTTATTTTACTAAACTCAAATCTCAAGTACGCCATGGCGAACCCGATCGCCTAATCGACTCCTTGCTACTCTCAGCCATTATTGAGGCTCGTTCCCACGAAAGATTGGGTCTAATTGGGGAAAACTGTCCCGATCCCGAATTAGGCAAGTTTTATGGCAGTTTAATGGCATCTGAAGCCCGACATTACGGAATTTATTGGCTACTAG
>NZ_JBZNBU010000293.1:0-6454 GCF_058530065.1 Waterburya sp.
ATCGTAGAGGTTGAGATTATCTTTGCCAATCAAAGCACCCACCATGATTCTCAACCAAGACAATAAAATCGGGTTTTCTAAAATAGTCATTTCTTAAAACAATTAAAAAAAGGCGGGTTAAGCTACCCACCAAGTATTTATAAATCTATCAATCGAGGGACTAATTTTTGATATTGATGTTGGCTCTAACCAATTTTTAGTAGTTCCACATCAAAGATTAAAGTTGCATTAGGAGGAATTACGCCACCAGCACCAGTCGCACCATAACCTAATTCGGGAGGAATAATTAAAGTACGTCTTTCGCCAACTTTCATATCAATTACTCCTTCATCCCAACCTTTAATAACTTGTCCTACACCAACTTTAAAAGGAAAAGGACGATTGCGATCGCGGGAGCTATCGAATTTACTACCGTCTTCTAGAGTACCTGTATAGTGAACGGTAACGTTTTGCCCAGGCTGGGGGGATGCACCGTCGCCTTCTTTGGTTATGATGTATTTCAAGCCAGACTCTGTAGTGACAGCATTGGAGAGATCCATAGAAGTTTCCTCTTCGGGTATATTATTTTGAGCGATTAATTGGGTAGTTTCTGCTGACTGCTGTATTGGAGATGCGATCGCTTGTTGCTGGGAGTTGTTTCCCGTAAAAGCGGAAATTACCAATACAGAAGCGCAGATTACAACAACAATAATGCTCGTTAAAATTTCGTTACTCAATTTTTTGACCACCTGTTACTGTATCCTTATTTTTAAAAATTCCACCAGAGACATTGTACATTTTTGAGGGATGGGGAGCATGAAGAATGAACTATTAATTAGTTTTTTCAGTTTGTAAAATAATAATCCGATCGCCAACTACAGGATTGCGAGCTACTAATGTTCCAGTTGCATCTTGGAGTTCTAGTTTATTAAAGTTTAGCTGGCGAGAACGTTTGAGGATTTCATTGGCTAGCTTAGTTTGACGAGATTCGTTTAGTTCGTACCAATCGTCGGTTATTTCCACGATCAAAGCATTATGAGAAAAGTCTACTTTAGCTTTTTCTAAAAGGTCGGAATCATAGCTGTTGGCAATTTCGCTTAATTTAACCTGTAGAGCAGCAACTAAGGTTTGTTCGGGAGTAAAAGTAAGTTCGGGTTCGATGGCTTTTATTTTTAAGTTTGTCGCCCTTCCAGGTGCTTTTAAGTCTTGGGGAATAGATGTTTCTAAGGGAATGTCCGATTCTAAAGCTAAAGGCTGGGAATCTGAAGATGATTGCAATGGTTCTGTTTCGACAGTTTCTGGCTCGATATTTGGTTGGCGGTTGGGAAGATCGCTCCCTTGGGGTTGTGAGGGAATTGGGCGATCGCTAATAATGTCTGTCGATTGAGTTATGGAAGATATTTTAGCGTTGATTTGCGGCAAAAACAACCAAATTAACGCAATAATCGCCATTATAATGGCGATCGCTCCAATAATTCTCAAACCTTGCTTTTCTTTCTTCTTGTTATTAGTAATGGGTTCTTTTGGTTCTGGCTGGCGATTTTCTGCTCGATCGCGATTGGGTTTAACAGGTGTTTTTGGTGTTGCTTTTTGAGTAACTTCTTCAGTTGTAGTAGGTTGAGTTTGAGGGGTAGGAGTTGTTTCCACTGCAGGCGGGGGAGGAGTAACGGAATCTGCCAATTTTTGAGTAGTGCTTAACAAAGAATTGATCGAGTCAGAGGAAGGTAGCTCTTTAACTGAATTCTTACCAATCTCCTTAATGGTGGATTCCAAGCGATCGATACTTTCATTTAACAGTTTAATGGTTTCAGTTTTAGATAAAGATGGAGCATTATCCGATTCTCCCGATTGATTTACTTGTGGCGACTGTTGGCGGTTATCTGGTTGTTCCATAGCTATAGAAATCCTCTTGACATGGTTATTGATTAATTGGCAGAGATGGGATAAAGACTGTAGATATTAGGCATCATAAGACTGATTTAAGCTACAAAAATATTAAAAAATTCATCATCATAATAATTTAAACAAATATGGATTGACATCTAGTAAGGAAAAGTATCACTATTATTTAGTCGGTTTTAATGAAGACCAGTCATTAAACGTAAGGGGGAAAGCAAGAGTGCAAATCTCTCACTGTCCCGCAACTGTGAAGAAATTGTCCCAGACAACTTCTCAAGTCAGAATGCCCGCCGATATTTAACTTCAACCATCAATCCAGATCTGCGAGGTACAGATTTTGTCTGAAAAAAACTACACCAAAATTTTTTAACCTTCGGTTAGTTATTAGTTATTAGTTATTAGTTATTAGTTTTTGGGTCTAAGTCCCCTCTCATAATCTTCGATTTGAGTACTGTAGGAACGTTTCATGAAACGTCCGTACTTAATTAATTAGTGGTTCAAATCTACTACTTAATTGAACTAAAAACTGTACGGGCGAACCGCCGTTCGCCCCTACTAACCTACTAAAAACTTTTTTAATTACTCTACAAAATCTTAAGTCGATCGCCTTGTATCGATCGTTGCTGTTGGATTATTTACAGCCTTCTTTCTAGGGCAATTTTAGACCAGTTCTTATTTTTATTTTCCATATTCATCATGCACAAAATACCCGTTACCGTAATTTCAGGATTTCTGGGCGCAGGAAAAACCACTCTAGTGCGCCATCTACTGCAAAACAATCAAGGTAGAAGAATTGCCGTTTTAGTTAATGAATTTGGCGAGGTTGGCATTGACGGCGATTTATTGCGCTCTTGCCAAATTTGCGACGAATCAGAAAGCCCCGATAGCAATATTGTGGAATTAACTAACGGATGTCTTTGCTGTACGGTACAAGAAGAGTTTTATCCTACTATGCAGGAATTACTCAAACGACGGGATAAAATCGACTGTTTGTTAATCGAAACTTCGGGATTAGCTCTACCCAAACCCTTAATTCAAGCCTTCCGTTGGCCTGCTATTCGCAACAGTGCTACGGTGGATGGAGTAGTTACGGTAGTCGATTGTTATGCCTTGGCAACGGGGAATTTGGTCGGGGATTTGGATGCTTTAGAATCTCAACGACAAGCAGATCCCAACCTAGAACACGAAACTCCCATTGAAGAATTGTTTGAAGATCAATTAGCCTGCGCCGATTTGGTATTACTCACTAAAACCGATCTGGTAGATGCAGCACAACTAGCCAAAATCAAAACTTGGCTCGATCGCGAGTTGCAACCAGGAGTAAAAACAGTAACAGTCAGTCAAGGAGAAATTGACCCCAATTTATTATTAGGCTTTAATGCAGCAGTAGAAGATAATCTAGATAGTCGTCACTCCCATCACGACCACGAATCAGAACACGAACATGATGAGGAGATCGAATCGATCGAACTGATTTTAGATCGAGCTTTCGAACCCCAGGATTTAACCGCAAATCTCAAACAACTCCTACAAAAACAAGAAATCTATCGGGTTAAGGGATTTATCGACGTACCTAATAAGCCCATGCGTCTGGTATTACAAGGAGTGGGCAATCGCTTTGATACCTTCTACGATCGCTTGTGGCAAGCTGATGAAATTCGACAAACTCGTCTCGTCCTAATTGGCAGGCAACTCGATCGCAACCTGATAGAACAAACAATTTTAAACGATCGATTACTGGCTAAATAAAAGTTTTGCCTACTTGTTTTATTTGTCTGCTTGCCAACTGAGTACAATTAGTCCCATTGATGTTGTCTAGCCTCATCAACTATCCATTGAGCCTCTTCAAGGGAAATATTATAGCGATCGCTCAAAAGTTGAGGAATTCGATCGCAGGCGCGATTGGGATTCACATTTGGTTGCTGGGAATAAGAAGGTAGTGCAACATTACACAAAAAAGGCGAGGGTTTAGCCTCTAGTTGAAGTGGTTCAAGATTGAGAACTTCTCGTAAATTAATCAAAAATAGTAAGGCTCTGCTGAGGTTGGCATCACTAAAGTTAGCTCCCCTTAGTAGAGTACAATTGAGGTTGGCATCGCTAAGATTAGCATATTTGAGATTGGCATAATCGCTCTTTTATTTTGCCTTCTTGGAAAACTATTTTATCTAAAATAAATTGGAGTTTTTAGGAGCATTGTGTATTGTTTAATAATGCTTAAATGCAGTCATCTTCAAGAACTCTTACGGCAGAATTACTAAATAGCAAAAAAGACGATCGCTGATAACTCTGTAGATTTACTGTCCGATTTTGAGAATTCATCAAGATACTATAGTCTTGGTTGAAACAAATTCAGCTAAAATGAAGATGGAGTAAATCTGTAGTTTACTTTAAATCACAGCTCAAATATCTTAGGAAAGACTATGAAGAAAAGATCTTTAGCGGCTTTACTGGCTGGATTGAGCGTTGTGTTGGGCAGCGCGATCGCCAATCCAGCAAAAGCACAAACCACAAATGGCAATACCTACTACTGCGCCCAATTACATGGTGGGTGGAATACTTTTGTTAATACACCCAGGGGTAGAGTTGCTTTAATTAACTGGGCAAATAAATTTTCCGAAACTTGGACTCCTCAAAAAAGATGTTCTGCTGTTTCCCAGCGTTTTCAAAAATTTTTAGACCAAGGCAATCTAAAATTCATTCGTACTGGCAATACCAATAAACATCCAGTACTTTGCGTAGCTAACGTCCGTGGTGGAGATTGTCCTGAAGAGAATGTTTTGATTACTCTCAAGCCTGGCACAGATCCCGAAGGAGTTTTAATCAGATTGGTTGATTTTCGTCGTAGTGTTAGCGGTCAAACCCTAACCTTAAGTGCCGACGATGCGGGCTTTTACTCTGATGGAGAATTTTACGTAGATATGGATAAATTCCTCGAAGCAGTACCCGTAACCAATTAAAAAGCGATCGCTTAACAATTGACAATGAAAGATTGTAGATGATATCAGCACTCGTAGATTAATCAATCGCGAGTCAACAGTTTTAGAGCAAATTTATCAATTGTCAATTGACGAGCGACAAATTCTTAACTTACTGCCCTTTTCAAATAAATAGACCCAATAATTAAATAAAAGAAAGCTAATAGCTATTCAATCTCATACAAATAGAAGTTAACAATTCTCAAATTAACTAACATCTAAATAAAAGGTTAGAGCCTATAATAAAGCAATAATAATTAAAACTAGGGAATGAAATGGCAATTTTATAAGAGATATCAAACAAAGAACTTGAAAGATAGAACATCTTCTCGTCAATATTTAACCAAATCGATTCCCCTTATCGTTGCAGCAGCTACTTGTTTTATAGGTACGGGAGCGTTTTTTTACGCCGATCCCTTAAAATTCAATCAGATTTCAAATTCTCACTCTGCCTCTTCAAAAACCCAAAATATCAACCAAATTGCCAGAGACATCAGTATCAAAATATTAGATGAAGAATTTCTTGGTTCTGGTTTTATAGTCCAGCAAAAAGGCGATCGATATACTGTCATCACTAACCAGCACGTTTTAAGAGCGGGAGAAGCTCCCTACAACATACAAACTCCCAATGGCAAAATATATCCTGCAAAAGTTATTCAAAGTTCGGTAGAAAGCAAATACGAATACGATTTGGCAATCTTAGAATTTTCTAGTAAAGAGAATTATGCCATAGCTACCATTGGTAATTCATTGGATTTAGAAGTGGGTCAGTCAATCTATGCAGTGGGTTTTCCCTATTCTAATATCGAAAGAATAATCGCCAACCGCTCGGCTCAACCAGAATCTCCGACCGAAACCATAACTGGATTAGCTATCAAAACAGGTAGAATAGCTTTGATTTTGAATCAAGCTTTAGAAGAAGGATATCAAATTGGCTATACTAACGACGTACAAAAAGGCATGAGTGGCGGGCCATTGTTAAACCGTCAGGGAGAAGTAGTGGGAGTGAACGGCAAACACGCTTATCCTCTTTGGGAATCTCCAGAATTTTATCAAGATGGCTCTCAACCCTGTCCTGCTTTAGAAAAATTAATTGTTCAATCTAGTTTGGCGATTCCCATTGAAAAAGCGATCAACTTAAATCCTCGCCTAGAGTCGATTAGACCTACGTTAAATACCAAAGTGACTCGCAAATCAAATCTCATCGATGAAGATCCCCAAGAAGTCGCTAAAATGCAGCGTAAAGTTGAAGAAACCACTCGAACTTGCAAAACGAGAGGAACAAAATAATTTGGTGTAATATTGATGGAATTTCATTCGTCGCATACTACGGGTACAGCGTTCCGCTTACCCGCTAGTTAGAGGTCAGACCCCGCGCCGACGCAAGGCGTAAGGGAATGCTGACCTAGAGGCGATAACCTTACGGTTTAGAGAGTTGTGGTCTTTCTTGGTTCTGAATATATTTAGGGCTTACTGAAAAAGTCTGAGTAAGGAAAAAAAGAGAGTCAAATGAAAAATTGAAATTCGGAAGAGGAAAACTTGTGGCGAAAAAAGTCACAAAATTGTATTTTTTGAGGGACGAAAGCTTCAGTTCAGCTTTA
>NZ_JBZNBU010000294.1:0-36337 GCF_058530065.1 Waterburya sp.
AAAAATTAAAGTATGGGCATTACAAAACTATAAAAATGATTGGTATCGATTAGTTGATGGAGTGAAACATTATTTATTTGTTCGTCAAGACTAGTAATTCGCGTTGCGATCGCGCTGCTAATTTAACAGCATCAATAAGAAAGGCGATCGATCTACTAAAAAGAACTGAAAAAAAGAGATCGCATCTATAAGCAGGATAAAATTTTTTTTTAAACACTCTATTTGCAACAAATATTCTAAAATCTAAATATAGGTAAGCTAAAAAATTAATGATTATTAGAGCGGTTCTTGAATGGGATGAAGAAGCTCAATCCTATTCTGCTACTTGTCCAGAATTCAAATTTGTCTCATCTTTTGGCGATACAAAGGAAGATGAGATCGCTATATTGCACATATTAACTCAATTGTAGAATTTATAAGTTTTTAATTATTTTGTCATAATCACTGTGCGAACCAATCCAAAACCAGATAATTGTTTCGGAATTTTTCATTACTCCCAAAGCTCGCCAACCAATTCCCGCTCTTACTGAATATATAGGTTGTTTCGTATTAAGCTTTTTGAATTCTAAGCTAGGGTGAGATGAATTCTGTTTCCACAACTGATAATTTTTTCTAGCAGTCTTTTTAATTCGTTCGGGTAATTCTGCAAAATTATGAATAAACTCGATAGTCAATTCTGACTTCATAATTCATCAAAACCCATCTCTTTTGTCTTACCATTTGTAGAGTCATTTAATGCTTTTGCTGCTAATTGTTCTAACTTGCTTGGTGCTGCTTGAGATAATGATTTTTGCCATTGAAGTTCATTTTCAATATCTTCAATTAATTGTGCTGCAAGTTCATCTTGCAAATGGCTCGGTAAATTTTGCGCTTTATCAAAAGCTTCTGTAAGTAAGTCTGTCATAACGTTTGCACACAATATAAAATTCGTTTGCAATAAAATTTTAACGCAAGAGTATTAAATAAAAATGCGATCGCGCTCTTATAAAAAATATTCTAAAATCTAAATACATTTCTAAAACTTAAAAAATTCATGATTATTAGAGCAGTTATTAAATGGGATGAAGAAGCACAATCTTATTCTGCTACTTGTCCAGAATTAAATTTTGTTTCATCTTTCGACGATACCAAGGAAAACGCGATCGCTAATTTAAAAGACGCAATCAAGCTGATGCTAGAAACAATAATATTTAATAATTAGAGACTGAAAAATATTATTTTTTAATTTTCAACTACAACTTCAATTAAAGCTTCATTGCGATCGCGATCTGATATTTGAATGGTAATCTTCTTTTCTAACCGATTGAGAAAACCAAACAAACGAGCTTCAGAAAACAGATGATATTTTCCCTGCATGATATTAGAAACTTCTGGTTGCTTAATGTTTAGTAATTGAGCTATTTCTTGTTGCTTTAAATTGCGACTTTCGAGAATGGTACGTACTGCTGCGCCTAATTTAGCACGGGTTAAAAGCTCATCGGCATCTGATAAACCCATATCGGCAAAAACATTACCACTACTTTGAGTAAATTCTATTGAATCAGTCATTTTATTTGTTAGTTATCCTGGGATTGTTTTAACGCTTGCTTGTATCTCTGTTTAATTAATTCCACATCTTTTTGTGCTGTTTTAATTCCTTTTGGGGATTTTTTCTGAAATGCGTGAAGAACATAAATATAGTCTTTGATTTGTACTGCATATACTGTTCTGTAAGTGTTGGAGTCAAACCGAGTGACAATTTCAAAAATTCCCTTTCCTACTCCTTGTGGGAAACGATTGGGTAAATTTTGCTCGCTTTAATGGGAGAATACTGAATAGAAATGCGATCGCACTCTTGTAAAAAATATTCTAAAATCTAAATACATTTCTCAAACTTAAAAAATAAATGAATATCGGAGCAGTCATAGAATGGGATGAAGAAGCGCAATGATATTCTGCAACTTGTCCAGAATTAAATGAAGATGTGTTCAACCTTTTGAAAAAAGTATAATTCCCCAAACAGTAATAAAGCTTAAAATTGATAAAGCAATCAATTTGATACTAAGTTTTAAACGGTTACTTATATCATCTACAAAAACTACTATAAGAGTAAAAGAGAATCCTAAAATTGCTATCGAACAAATGAATGGCAATTGCCAAGCATTTATCAAATTAGTATCGTTTGACAAAGACTCAATGATAGCCCATATTGATAATAGTATTTCTGCAATTGGTAGCAGTAAAAATAGCAAGGCTTTATTTATTGGTTTGATATCCTTTTCAAAGCTCAACCATATTGGTGATACAATTCCTAGTAGGGGAATCGCCAGAAACCAGAGAAATGCTTCCATAATTAATCATCTTGAGAATTTTTTGAAATTGCGCTCGATATCTTCTCATTTTGATTTATAAAAATGGCTATAACAGCCAATTCAGAACAAATTGATAGAGGTACTCCATAAATCATAGATATCAGAAAAATTACCCCATGAGCATCGTTTACTATATAAATAGTATTCCAGGCAAATAAATTAATAGATATATATCCTAATGAAATAGTAAGCATAGCAGTTAGTAACGCTTTGATAGGATAGTTTACTTGAGGAAATATCAGCAATAAAAAAGCAGCTATCAATCCTGGGAATAAAAGAGCAATATAAATACTGGAGGGTATCATTATTGTTTAATCGTTATTTACACGTATCTACCATAGCCTGAAAATATATTGTGTTACTGAGTATGTGTATTGTTTTAAAAAATGCTCAGTAGTCATTGCCTTATACAAAAGCAATAAAAAGAAATGCGATCGCACTCTTGTAAAAAATATCCTACAAACGGCTCTAAAAAGCTTTTGAAAGTAAGATCATGTTGCACAAAAAAAAGCCATGTGAACTAATACATACAAACACATAGCAATTTCTATAAATTATTTTTTCTAAGGAAACTAGATAATACCATAGGTATCTAGCAACAGAATTGTTAGGATGCCGATTATATGACCTAAGCTAGTAGTAGCCAATAGAGTAGACCAACTCATTCCACCGAACATTTCGGGCATTGGTAAAGCTGTACCGACACCAGGATTAGGCATAGTAGTTTTCCCAATTGCGATCGCAATGACATTACAGAGGATCATGACTATAGCAATCTTTGGACTCCAAGGATCTGTTAAAGGGAAAGATGATGTTGCTGCAATGAAAGTTGTGTAGAACATTATTTTTTATGAATCTCCAATTTATTAAACAAATTTTTGCTTGCACCACTAATGATGCATATACCTAAGAGCAAAATTTATATCAAAACACAACCTGATTATCACCCATAGATGGAGATTTATTGTTATTTATCTTAAATTATGTTGTGGAAGATTTAGATTTGTTT
Source organism: Waterburya sp. (assembly GCF_058530065.1). NCBI lineage: Bacteria > Bacillati > Cyanobacteriota > Cyanophyceae > Pleurocapsales > Pleurocapsaceae > Waterburya > Waterburya sp. The sequence goes on from NZ_JBZNBU010000294.1 coordinate 3,361, forward strand.
CAGTCAGTTTTCTTAAAGATATTCATAGAGTAAAAGCAATCGCTCTACTAAAAAGTATTGTTTTAACTGAAGTATCGAGCAAATGTTAGAACCACTTCCAGATGATTTATATTCAATCGCAAAATAAAAGTAGAGTTATTTAAAGAGTTGAACAACTCGGCTTTTTGGATGTTCAATAAATATATAATTAGAAAAATTATTATATATTTTCATCTATTGATATGAGAAATTGGTCTATTATAAATCCTAATTTAAGCTCTTGGATTAATGCTTTTCTTTTAGCTGGGCTATTAATTATTGCTACATCTCTTATCCCAATTTTATATCATTTGTGGACAATAATTGTATTTATTAGTGCTTATATATTTTATTTTGTATCTATTTTTCTAATTTTTATAATCAGCATATTACCTTATTTTGTTCAGCAAAAAATCTTGGGATTTATTTCGTTTATTTCTTCAATAATTAGCGGTTTGATAACTTTACTATCGCCTTTTATTTTATTACTGCCAATTCCGCTCGTGGCTTTTGTTCACCACTATTTATATTTGCTATTAGATAGATTTTATCCAGATCTAGAAGTAACAGAAAGAGGACGAATAACAGGCTATTTTCCTGGTATTGTTAGCTGGTGGCATGGTTTGTTTGCCCTCGTTGTTGTAATCTTTGCTATGCTCGCAAGCGACTCAATATTATCAATCCTACCTTGGTTGACTTATAATGCTGCTGACTGTCTTGCTTACCCAACATCAGAAATAAACGTATATGCAACTACTCGCGTTGAATTTTGGGTTCAAATCGCTTTGATGATTCTACGACAGCCGATTTATAGTCCTTTTTTACGTTTGATTATTTGGGTAGTTGCAGCAGCTTATATATATCAGTTTGAATTTACCTTTAGACAGCATTTGATTGCTGCTAATGAAGATAGGATAAATAGCGATCGCTAATCTGAAAAATGCGATCGCTTTACTAACCACAGCCTACCTTCACAAGTTCCTCAAATTATTCATCTACAAAAGAACTATTAACTTCAAAGCATTACTAACTCGATGCAATAGGTCAATAGAAGTGGAGGAACTAGAACTAATGGTAGTAATAGCAGATCGTAACCGCCAAACTCAACAAGATAAAGAACAAGCTCTAGTTCTTTGGTTGGAAGATGTGGGAATGGATGATGTATCTCTTGTGGGCGGAAAAAACGCCTCCCTAGGAGAAATGATTCAACAATTGACCCCTCAAGGAATTAATGTCCCAGAAGGTTTTGCTACTACAGCCTACGCTTACCGCTACTTTATCCAACAGGCTGGATTAGAAACTAAGTTACGTCAACTATTTGCCGATTTAGATGTAGAAAACTTGAGTAACTTGCGATCGCGAGGCAAAAAAGCTAGAGCATTAATTCTCAATACCCCTTTTCCTACAGAATTAGAAATAGCCATTATCGAAGCTTACGATCGTCTTTGCCAGGAGTGTAGTATAGATTTCTCCTACTGCGAACAATTTGAAGGAATCGAACAAGAAATCTGCAAACAATATACCTATAATGTCGATGTAGCAGTTCGCTCTTCTGCCACCGCCGAAGATTTACCCGATGCCAGTTTTGCAGGACAACAAGAAACCTATCTTAACGTTCATGATATTCAGTGCGTCCTCGAAGCTTGTCATAAATGCTTTGCCTCCCTATTTACAGATCGGGCGATTTCCTACCGAACTATTAAAGGTTTCGACCATTTTGATGTTGCTTTATCTGTAGGGGTACAAAAGATGGTGCGCTCGGATTTAGCTACTTCTGGGGTAATGTTTTCTATCGATACAGAAACAGGTTTTAAAGATGCAGCCCTAATTACCGCAGCTTATGGTTTGGGGGAAAACGTAGTTCAGGGTGCGGTTAATCCCGATGAATATATTGTTTTCAAACCAACATTAAAAGACGGCTATCGTCCTATTCTCGATAAACGGATTGGCAGTAAAGAAATCAAAATGGTGTATGACATTGGCGGTAGCAAACTGACTAAAAATGTCCCGACAACCCACCAAGAAAGAATTGAATATGCGATCGACAATGACGAAATCTTACAGCTAGCAAAATGGGCAACTCAGATTGAAGATCACTACTCCCAGATTCGGGGTACATATACTCCGATGGATATTGAATGGGCAAAAGATGGACTAACTCAAGAACTCTATATCGTTCAAGCTCGTCCCGAAACCGTTCAATCTCAGAAAACTGCCAACGTATTGCAGACATACAAATTAGATGCCGATGCTGTAAGAGAGAATGACAATTCGCCCCTACTAGTCACTGGCAGATCTGTGGGAGAAAAAATTGGTGCGGGTGTTGCCAGAGTTATTTTAGAAGTAACTGACATCGATAAATTTCAACCAGGAGAAGTCTTAGTTACCAATAAAACCGACCCCGACTGGGAACCAATCATGAAACAAGCTAGCGCGATCGTTACTAACCAGGGGGGTAGAACTTGTCACGCTGCCATTATTGCTCGGGAAATGGGTATACCTGCGATCGTCGGTTGTGGTGATGCCACCAGTAAAATCACTACAGGAGAAGATGTCACCGTATCTTGTGCCGAAGGAGAACAGGGAAAAGTCTATGCAGGTTTAATTCCATTTACTGTGGAAGAAATACAGCTAGATAACTTGCCCGAAACTAAAACCAAAATTCTGATGAACGTGGGGGATCCCGAATCGGCATTTGGTCTATCAGCTTTACCCTGTGATGGTGTGGGTTTGGCAAGATTGGAATTTATCATCGCCAATCATATCAAAGTTCATCCTCTGGCTTTACTTAAATTTGACGAGCTGGAAAATAGTAAAGAAAAGATGGCAGTTGCCCGTCAAACTATTCACTATCCTCATAAACCTGATTTCTTTGTCGATAAGCTTTCACGAGGGATTGCCACGATCGCAGCAGCATTTTATCCCAAACCAGTAATTGTCAGGATATCAGACTTCAAAAGTAATGAATATGCCAATTTATTGGGTGGTCAACAATTTGAACCCCAAGAAGAAAATCCGATGTTGGGTTGGCGCGGTGCGAGTCGCTACTACGACCCTAAATATCGCGAAGCCTTTGCTCTCGAATGCCAAGCATTTAAACGAGTCCGCGATGATATGGGTTTAACTAATGTTATCCCCATGATTCCCTTCTGTCGTACTCCCGATGAAGGACGTAAGGTAATAGCAGAAATGGCAAGCCACGGACTAAAAAAAGGCGAAAATGGATTGCAAGTATATGTTATGTGCGAATTACCCAGTAATGTGATGCTAGCTGCTGAATTTGCTGAAGTTTTTGATGGTTTTTCCATCGGCTCTAACGACCTAACTCAGCTAACTTTAGGACTCGATCGCGATTCGGCTTTAATCTCTCATTTATTTGACGAACGTAACCCCGCCGTAGAAGCCATCCTGACTATGGCAATTTCCATCGCCAAACTCAAACATCGCAAAATTGGTATTTGCGGTCAAGCACCCAGTGACTATCCAGAATTTGCCGAATTACTGGTCAAAGAAGGCATCGACTCTATTAGTCTCAATCCCGATACAATATTAAAAACCAGGTTGCATATTGCCGAAGTGGAACGACAAAATCGTTAGTCATTGGTTAGTAGTTAGTCGTTAGTGGACAAAGGATTTATCTACAAACAACTAATATGCGAAGCGGTGACGCGACGTAATAAGCTAATCCTTTAGGACAACTAACAACTAACTATAAAAAAGAGGTATTCAATATGATCGACAAAATTCTCATCGCTGTAGATCGCTCTCCCAACAACAAGTTTGTTTTCGATACAGCAGTATCTTTAGCCAAAACTACAAATGCAGAATTAATGCTGCTACATATCTTAGCCAAACAAGAACCAGAACACCCTATAATACCTGCCTATACTTACTACCCAATAATAGAAGAAACCAATTACGAAATATATCAAAAAGAATACGCTAGGTACAAAGAACAGGGAATTGAATTTCTCAAAAAGATGACTGAAGAAGCAACCGCAGCAGGTATTTGCACTCAATTTACTCAATTAGAAGGCAATCCTGGACGGGTGATTTGTGAATTAGCTACTAATTGGTCGGCAGATTTGATTTTGGTTGGTAGTCGCGGACTCAAAGGTCTAAAAGAAATGTTTCTCGGTAGCGTCAGTAATTATGTTACCCACCATGCACCTTGTTCGGTTTTAATTGTCCGCAATTCCATTGATGCTCAATCTAACAGTGTATCTTCCGAACAAGCAGCAAATAATCAAGAACCAGTAAATAGCGACAACAGTTAACTAACAACTAGAGATATTTATCGTGATCGACAAAATTTTAGTAGCAATAGACTATTCCGAAACTAATCAATCTGTCTTTGATTCGGCAGTATCTTTAGCCAAAACTACGGGTGCTAGTTTAATCATCATGCACGTCTTAGATGAAGATGAGCCAGGATTTCCTGGACTTCCTGGCTATACTTACTATTTGTGGGACGACCACGATTACAATCTATATTGCCAAAAATGGGAAAACTACAAACAAGAAGGAATCAAATTTTTGCAGCAAAAAAACCAAGAAGCCAAAGCAGCAGGCATCCATAGCGAATTTATTCAATTGTCTGGAAACCCTGGAAGAGCTTTGTGCGAAGTAGCCCGCACTTGGTCGGCAGATTTAATTGTGATTGGCAGTAGAGGATTAAAAGGCTTAAAAGAAATGTTCCTCGGTAGCGTTAGCAATTATGTTACCCATCACGCACCCTGTTCGGTACTAATTATTCGTCAGCCTATAGATACTGAGTTACAGCAAATATCCGATCGAGAAGAAGCTACCAGCAAAAGCTAGTAAGCAATAATCCACGATTTTAATTAAATTAATGGTTTATGGAGAATGATATTTAATCCAATGGTGGGCAATATCAATCCGTCGGCAAATCCAAACCCGTTCGTGACTTTGAACATAGTCAATAAATCTAGCTAAAGCAGCAATTCTCCCTGGTTTTCCTGCTAATCTAGCGTGAAGCCCTACAGACATCATTTTAGGACTAGTTTCACCTTCGGCATATAAAACATCAAAAGCATCTTTGAGATAGGTATAAAAGTCATTGCCGCTATTGAAACCAGGGGCTACACAATACTTCATATCGTTATTATCCAGAGTGTAGGGAATAACTAAATGAGATTTACCTGCTACTTCAACCCAGTAAGGCAAATCGTCATTATAAGCATCGGAGTCATATAAAAAACCCCCTTCTTCCACAATCAAGCGACGAGTATTGAGACTGGGTGCATAACGACAGTACCACCCCAAAGGGCGATCGCCTGTAAGTTTTTTGAGAGATGCTACTGCTTGTTGAATGTGTTCTCTTTCTTCTGCTTCATCCAGTAAATGATAGCCAATCCATCGCCAACCATGGCAGCAAATATCGTATCCCGCCTCGACAATTGCTGCTGCTGCTGCAGGATTTCTTTCTAATGCCAAGGCTGCACCAAAAATAGTTACGGGAATATTTTTAGCTTTGAACAAGCGCATTAGTCGCCAAAAACCAGCCCTACTGCCATATTCATAGACAGACTCTACCTGTAAGTCTCGCATTCCCTTGCCCATAGAAGAACCTGGTACTTCCCTGAGATAGATTTCTGAGGTGTCGTCTCCGTCAGGGATTGAGTATTCTGAGCCTTCTTCATAGTTAAGGACTATCTGTAAGGCGATTTTGGCATTTCCTCGCCACTGTGGATGGGGTGGATTAGCACCATAACCGACTAGATCTCTTAGCATTTAACATTTAACATTTAACATTTATCATTCCAGATAATCATCGATCGCTCTTTTGTTTGGAGTATTTGTATACAGTATTCAAATCTATTGATAGTTTTGGCAAGCGATCTAGTAAATTACTAATTAATAGAATCAATTTACCATCCTGCCTCTGGTCGAACACCATCAAGCCAAGGACGTAACATTTTACCGACAATTTCTACTTCAATGGCTTCATCTCTGCGACGTAAAATAGCATAGGGAGTATAGGCTTCTGCATGAGCCATACATTGATGAGAACCTTCTTTGCAAAAGGCAGCAAAGGCAGCAATTTCATTTCCTCTCAAACCATTCCAAAAGTTATTAGAATTGTAATATTCTGTTTTGTCCCAAATATTTCCTGGTGACAATACATACCTGTGTTTAAATCCTGGCAAATTTACTTTATCTTCGTCATATTCTGCTTCAGCAAAAGCTTCCCAATCAGGAGTATCTAAGATTGAATATAAAAAGAAATCGTGTACTTCATCGTGTGCATTGTCATTCCAATATTGAGCGACAGCAAAGGTACAAGAGTTAATTCTTGAGTATTTAGTAAAAACTCTTTCTACAGTCGGAATTACATAGCGATCGATAATTTTTTGTCTGATGATTGCTGTTTGATTTCTGGTATATAAAAGTTCTAGTTTCATTTTTACATAGCGTATTTTGTAAATTGCGATCGCACTGGTCAAAAAACTCACATCTTTTAAATAAACATCAAAATTAATAATCGGCTTCTGGTCTAATTCCATCTAGCCAAGGACGCAGCATTTTGCCCACTATTTCTATGTTTATTCCTGTATCTGTTCTAGTAAAAAGTGCGTAAGGTGTATAGGCTTCTGCATAATCCATACTTTGATGCGAACCTTCTTTACAAAAAGCTGCGAAAGCTGGAATCAATTCAGTTTTAAATCCGTCAAAATAATATCTATCTTTTTCTCGATTTAGATTGCTATAATATCCGCCTATTTCGTAATGACAATCTACAAATCCAGGTAAATTAATCGGATCTTTAATTGACTTTGCATAATCTTTTCCATATTTGTAGTTACCTGCTGCTTGTTCTGACTTGGCATAAGCTTCCCAATCGGGAGTATCTAACACTGAGTAGATAAAAAAATCATGTACTTCATCTGATGCTTCATCGTTCCAGTATTGGGCGACTGCAAGATAAGCAGATTGAATTTACGGATATTTATCAAAAACCCTTTTTACTATCGGTAAAGCATAATGTTCTACGATCTTTTCTCTAATTGCTGCGGTTTCTGCTGGTGTATATAAACGTGCTGTCATTTTTATAATCCAATTAATTCGACTTGCGCTAATCTTTCGGAATGAGATAAACGGTGCATATAGCATTCTAAAAATACGGGAATGTTGTCTTTACTGCGCTCTTTTACCCAATCTAAACCAAAGCTATTTTTAGTTAGTGGTTGGTGAATATCCGCACGTCCATTATTAGCCGATAAATGTAGTTCGCCAATGCGATCGTATTGTTGTAATCTTTGCCAAACGCGATCTGACAAACATCCACTTTGTTGTTGAATATAAACATGAGAAACATCGACAGCTAAGTTGAATTTATTATCCATCGCCCAGGTTAATTCTCGATCGTTACCAAGATGATATTTAGGGTACATGGTTTCTAGGATAAAATTCTTATAATCTCCTCTTTCGGCTCTCATTTTCCAGATTTTTCCTGGGGGACTATCTAATTTTGGTGGATGAATGGAATTAGATGCTACCAAACAATCTGCATTTTCATTCCAGACCGCAGTATTATATTTATGCCAGCTAAAACCATGATGAATGAGATAGTTAATATTTTCTCTTTCTAACCAGGATTTAAAATCAGGATCGGGTACTAAACCAGGAGTTAATTGCAAGCTATTAGTTCCTAGTTTAATTAATTCTTCTGCTGCGGATTTTATCGGTCTACCTTGAAGGCAGCTTAAAGCCAAATAAAGCATTTCATTAATGGATAATTAAACAAATAAGAGTTAATAGTATCTAAAAATAATTTCGTAAACGATCTATAGAATGAAATTCTGTACGATTAAAATCGCGACCCCAATCGACCCATTTGATTGCTTCTTTGACAGAATCAATATTGGGGGGAACTCTTAAAATATCTATTTTGCCTGTATCCACATACTTAATTTTAAGTAACCGTGCGGGTTTACTATCATCTTGTAAATCGATTTCCAAAAGAATAGAATCTCCTAATCTACTTAACTCTTTACAAGCCGTTCTACGACAAATCCGTTTGTAGCCAATACCCTCAACTAAAATTCTTCTGATTACAGGATTTTTTTCTTCAAATATCCATTCTATTCGCCAAGCAGAAGGATGAAGATTGCCATACTTTGCGGGGAGAATTTCTCCTTCATAAGCATAGATACTCGTGCCGTCGTTAAACATAATTGCTGGTTGTTTGACACCATGTAATCTCATCTCTTTATCTACTGTAAGCTGGTTAGGGCGATCGCAAATCAAACAAATATCTCGGTATGTTAAAAGCCAACCACAATTTATTGCTAAGTAATAATAACTTTGCCAAACTTGCTTTAGTTCCTGAAACTTTAACTCTTCATAAGCATAATCATACAGACAAGCACGAGCAATTAAATAATCAGTCGTTGTAAAATCCAATACAGGATTAAAATATGGTTTATTTTCCGCTAAAGGTTTGTTTAACTCGTGCCAAAGAGCATAGGTTTCTTTTAACAAATCATAAACAACTATTCCTATTTGTATCCACAGTTGTTGGTGTAGAGAATCATAAATTCTTTCCTGTAATTCTCGCCATAAATTATTATCAATTTCCTGCTTTAATGCTTTCTCTATTGGCTTGTCGATTCTAATTAATTTATTACCCCAATAATCTAAATTAAAATTTTTACTGGCAGCTATTGGACTAGTCCAAAATTCAACTTTAGGTTGCGATAACCCTATTGTCGAATAAAGATTGTTAACAGCATCTTTGACTTGTCCGCGATCGCCTGAATTACATTTTAAATAAAGCGATCGCCATTTGTCCTGATATTCAGTAACTAAATCTAGTTGTAAAGAGTCGAATAACATTTTAAAGCTAAATAATTATCAATTGTTGAACGATCGCTCTTTTATTGGGAGTATTTGTATACAGTATGCAAAAATACGAACGTTTCTTTTCCGAAAATTTTAAGCTAATATATGAGTATATATAAACCGTATATTTCGCTACAAAAAGGAGAGAATATAATGACTATCAATAATCCAGTCAAATCAAGCGATCGCCATTGGAACGGCAAACAATTCATCCAGCTAAGTAATATTCTCGGTGCAGCTTATAATCCAGGGTTGAATGGTGCTAAATCCGATCTGGAAACCGATGTTTGGACTACAGATAAATTTATCGCTATGAGCAGAAACTTCAGTTCTGCTTACGGTGTGGATTTATAATCTAATGGAATTAATTGCGATCGCATTATTCAATTGAAGTCTGCCACTGAATCGCTTTACTTTCGATTCTCTTAATAAATTCATCTTTGCCATCCATGTAACCTTTAATATCATTGGGGTATTTTTGAGCTAATTGTTGTTTCAATTGACTGTATTGTTCTGCATCATGAGGATGAGCTATCAGATAGTCTCTAAAAGCTAAATGGCGTTTGACTTCCGCAGAATCTTTTTGATATATATGAACGTGATGAGTCCTAATACCAAAAAGATTTTCTTTGCGGAAGTAACGACGACCAATCAGTCCGAACTCTCCCATTGCTTCGTAGCCTAACTTCTCCATTGCTGTTGTTTGTCTGGAGATCGCTTCAATATCTTTAACTTCTATCAGAAAATCAATAATGGGTTTAGCATAAATCTGAGGAATGGCAGTGCTACCAATATGATGAATAAAGACTAAGTTTTCAGCTAAAGCTAAACTTATTTTTAGCGACTCAGTAGCAAATTCTTGTTTCCATTGAGGGTTGTGGGGAACAACTTCGACAAACATATAATAAAGCTGAAAAAAATTGTAGTGATGATTTTAGCGTTTTTTTGGATACAACCAGCCAGCAAACAGTTTAGTCATTCTGGGCATTAATACATAGGTCATTAGTAAAACTAAAACGGCGGTAATAATCAAACTTCGCAATAATAAAGGTAAAGGCAACAATTCTAGTAATGGTGCAAGAGTTAGATTAGCCAGTTGAATTGCAGGAAACAGAGTTATTAAAGTAACGGCTGCCATTTTGTAGCGGGGTGGAGGATTGATTTGTTTGGGAGTGGGTAAGGTAAACCACGTTTCTAAGCCTGTAATAATTCTAATTCTGGGAGGTTCGAGACGCAGACTTTCGGCACGGGCTAACCACTGACGACGACATTCTGATTCTTCCCAAATCTTTAAATTGCTGGCGCGATCGAATTTAAAGATAATGCGATATTCGTTATCTTTGGGATTGCTAGGACGAAAAACATTTGTACCTAAATGCCCTTCAAAGGTCATGGCTGCTGAGGTAATACCAGCAATAAACTTCTCAAATGCCTTTTTACAGCCAGGTTTTACTTTGCGGGTAATTACAACAGTAACAGGGGGATCGAGTAAATTTTCATTTCTCATTATTTTGCAAAATCGTTTAATTGAATTCTGTCTTTATAGTTTCGGTTTCTGATTAAAAAAACAAGATTATAGTTTGGTGACAAACTGCTAGTTGGTAACCGCTAATACTTTTTGACGGACTTTTTTTGTATACAGTATTCAATATACAATCAACAATTTAACTGACTAGAAGTCAATCTTTATGCTAGTCACAAAAGAACAAATATTCAAACGGTTTTGGTATCCCGTGATGCCTGTTTCCCAAATGTCAGAACAGCCCCAAAGTTTTGAATTATTGGGACAAAAGCTAGTTTTATGGTTAGATAATAATCAGCAAGCAGTAGTGGCAAGCGATCGCTGTTGTCATCGTTCGGCACAACTATCTAAGGGTAAGGTTGTTGACGGTAACATTGTCTGTCCCTATCATGGTTGGCGGTATGACGGACGAGGAGTTTGCGTTAAAGTTCCTCAATTAGCAGACAGCAGTCAGATACCCAAAAGTTATCAGATCAAAACTTTTCAGGCTCAAGAACGTTACGGATATATCTGGGTATGTTTGGGCGAACCTTTAAATGAAATTCCCGACATAGCAGAAGCGAACGATCCTAATTTTCGGCTGATTCCTGAATTCTATGAAACTTGGCACTGTGCGGGGTTGAGAGTGATGGAAAATGAATTCGATTTGGCTCATCCTACCTTTGTTCACACCACTACTTTTGGCAGTGAAGATCATCCCATTCCCGATCACGTAGAAGTTGAAGAAACTGACTATGGTATTACGGGGACGGCAGTTTTAGGTGTAGTTAATCCCCAACAGCAACAGCAAAACCTGAAAATGGATCAGGAAATAACTACCAGAAATTTAGACCTCGATTGGTATTTACCTTTTACCTGCAAGCTACGAATTAATTATCCTAACGGTTTGGTGCATATCATCGTGAATACCGCTACACCCATCAATGACTCTTCTTCCCAGATCGTTCAGTTTTGTCTGCGCAACGATACCGAAGCCGAAACCAAAGCAGAAGACGTGGTGGCATTCGATCGCGCCGTGACTTTGGAAGATAAAGCAATATTGGAAACTACTGATTATGACGTGCCGTTGGATATAAAAGAAGAACAGCACATGATGACCGATAAGCCAGGGATCTTGATGCGGAAGAAGTTAAAAGCAATGTTATCGTAATCAAATCGACATTTGAGTTGACCCAAAAATGAGAAGCTATAAGAGTTAACCAAAAAAAGTGATTTGGTTAAACAATGCTTTAAATGCCTAAATATCAAGATATATATCCTTCCGAACCACTAATAAAAAGTGTTGAATTAGTCCGTTCTAACACAGCTGATTTACTGACTCTCGAATATTTTGAAGCCGAACCTGCTTCGATGCCAACCAATAAATACGAACAGCATCATATTATTCTTAATATTTGAAATGACTATACCAACGAAAACTAACTAAAATGTTTTTTTTAAGCTACAACTTAAAAGATTAAAAATTCAGGAAATAACCTAGCCATATTGCTCAATAGCTTGTAACCTTTAAATCCGATCGCAATTATCGCAATTATAAAGAAGGAGTCAAAATCGTGGACTATTCCAACACTAGCTTGCTCTTAAAACGTCCCATTACAATAAAAGCCATTGTTACGGCTCAATGGAAAGAAGAAGTTACCCAGCAATTGCAAAAACAAACTGCCCAGCTAGACAAGCAAATGCAACAACTAGAAATGCAGGGTAAAAGAACTATCGAAGAACTTACCAAACAAATCAAAGATCCTGCTAGCCCTCAACTGAAAAAGCAAACTGAAAACATTATGGGGCAGGTAAATCAGAAGAAAGGAGAAATGCTCGAAAAGAAAAATCAATTCTTGCAGCAATTACAACAAATACAACTCCTAGAATTAGACCAAGAAGTAGTTCAAGCTCAGATGGAAAGTTTCTTTAGGTTAGAAAAAGGAGACAATTTAGTTAAAAAACTTAACGTTGAAGTCGTCTTGAGAGACGGAGTGGTCGAAGAAATTCGTGGTGAAGTTTAAACTTGGTGGCGAATAGTTACTTTCTTAAATAATCATTAAAGTAATCGCACTCAAAAATTTAAACCTTTTTAAACACTCTTGTTTTCAGAAAACGATACCCTGAAAATTAGAAAAGAAACTGGTCTATAATGAGGGAGCAAGTTGAATACTAAAGCGATCGCCCAGAACCCAGCACGAGTAATTTGTTTGGGTGAAATATTGTTTGATTGTCTTGCCAACGAGCTTGGCAAACCCTTTGCCGAAGTTTCTTCTTGGACTCCCTATCCAGGAGGCGCGCCTGCTAATACGGCTTGTGCCTTGGTTAAATTAGGAACTCCAGCAGCTTTCATTGGTTGTGTGGGCAAGGACGAATTAGGAAAAGAATTAGTCAACCTGCTGCAATCTATTGGAGTCAATACATTTGGCATTCAATACAACGAAGAATATCCTACAAGGCAAGTGTACGTTACTCGCTCCTCAGAGGGCGATCGCACTTTTGCTGGATTTGGCGATTTCCAACCAGATGAATTTGCCGATGCTTATCTTAATGCCAAATATTTACCTCCAGAATTATTTTTAGATGCAGAATTTCTCGTCATTGGTACTTTAGAATTAGCCTATCCCCAGACTCGTGCTGCGGTTTTTCGGGCTTTAGAATTAGCCGAGGAATATCATTTGAAAATAGTTTTAGATATTAATTGGCGACCTATGTTTTGGCTGAATGAGGATGAAGCACTGCCTCTAATCGAGCAATTGTGGCAATATGTAGATTTTCTCAAATTAGCAGCGGAAGAAGCCCAATGGCTATTCGATACTCAAGATGCAGGGGCGATTTCTCACCGTCTCAATTCCGTTGAAGGAGTACTAGTCAGCGATGGGGATGCTCCTGTTAGTTATTGCTTGAGCGACAATGAAGGTAAAGTTAGTCCCGCCAAAGTAGCCGTTAAAGATACTACAGGGGCAGGAGATGCTTTCTTAGCTGGCTTCATTTATCAGTTATGTCAGCATGGTAACCAACAACTACAAGATCCTCAGATAGCCGAAAAAATAGTTCGCTATGCCTGTGCTGTAGGCGGTTTAACCGCAACCGAATTGGGGGCGATCTCCGCTCAACCAACTTTAGAAGAAGTGGAAAAATTTTTAAAATAAAAATGCTGAAGATTGGGTCAGTTAGAAAATAGTCTATCCTGATAGGTTTGTTTATATAATACAAATGGTTCATACCCATGCAAATAAATTTATTTTTGGCAAATAAGCGATCGCTTGACTAATTTTCCATTTTTATCTTTAAATTTTTAACCTATTCAGTTATCAAATGACTCTTACTGAAAAAATACTCGATCGCCGTTTGGATAATGCTTTGGTCAATCTCCGTCGTGCTGATGGTTTTTGGTCGGCTTTGAAACAGGGCAACATAGAAGCATCAGAAGTTATTAATAATAGTTCCGATAGTATTGTCGAGACAGATACAGATATAGTTATTTGTGGCGGTACATTAGGTATTTTGTTGGCTGCTGCACTACAACAATTAGGTTGGAAAGTTACCATAATTGAAAGGGGAATATTACGAGGTAGAGAACAAGAATGGAATATTTCTCGCGATGAATTGCAGACATTTGTCGAATTAAATTTATTAACTCCTGAAGAATTAGAAAATGCGATCGCCACAGAATATAATCCCGCTAGAGTTGGTTTTCCTGGCAGTGAAGATATTTGGGTAAAAGATGTTTTAAATATTGGTGTCGATCCAGTTTATTTATTGGACATTCTCAAGCAGAAATTTTTAGATCGAGGGGGAGTTTTATTAGAAAATACGGTTTTTCAATCGGCTACGATATATCCCGATGGAGTAGAAGTTTTAGCAGGGGATAGCAAGCTGAAAACTCGTCTTTTAGTTGATGCTATGGGTCATTTTTCTCCCATAGTCAAACAGACGAGAAAAGGAACAAAACCCGAAGCAGTATGTGTCGTAGTGGGCAGTTGTGCCGAAGGCTATCCTCAAAACGATACGGGAGATTTAATTTATTCTTTTACGCCGATTATTAATAACTGTCAGTATTTTTGGGAAGCTTTTCCCGCTAAGGATGGACGCACTACTTATATGTTTAGCTATCTCGATGCCGATTCAGAAAGACCCAGTTTGGAATACTTTATGGAAGAGTATTTAAGGCTATTGCCCGAATATCAAAATATTACTTTAGAAGAATTAGACTTTAAACGTTTTTTATTTGGCTTTTTCCCCGCTTATAAAGATAGCCCAATAAAACTACCTTTCGATCGCATCCTACCAGTAGGAGATAGCGCGGGAGGACAATCCCCCGTTAGTTTTGGCGGTTTTGGGGCAATGGTTCGCCATCTACAACGCTTGCGAGATGGTATTAACGAAGCTTTAGTTGCCGATACTCTAACCAAAAAAGATTTGGCTTTATTACAACCCTATCAACCAAATATTTCTGTGACTTGGCTTTTCCAACAAACCATGAGCGTTAAAGTAGGCAGAAAAGTCAATCCCGAACAAATCAACAATCTTATGGCTGGGGTTTTTCAAGTCATGGATCGTTTGGGAGAAAGCACCCTAAAACCCTTTTTACAAGATGTAATTCAGTTTATTCCCCTAGCAAAAACTTTACCCTTAGTAAACCTCAAACTAGTCTTGCCTTTACTACCGCAAATCGGTATTCCTTCCCTAATTAATTGGAGCATCCACTACTTTAACTTGGGATTTTATAGTGGCTTATACAATTTAGGGAAACCAATCGAACCCTTAACTAAAAAGCTTTCCCCCGCTCAAAAATACTATTGCGATCGCTATTTGGATGCTTGGAAATATGGATCGGGAGCAGATTATTAAACCCCAATCGAACTATAGAAATAGATGAGGACGAGTTAAGTTAGTAGGTAGTAGTTAGTAGGTAGTAGGTAGTAGGTAATATTTACTCTCCTAGTCTCCCAAATGTGTAACTAATTCTGCTTATACCATTTCTCCTTGAAGTTGCACTTAATATTGTTTGGATTTTGTTTCTCGCAAAGCCGCAGAGACGCAAAGGTACAAAAGAAGAATTTTTTATTTAGTGCATTGTTATAGAGAATTGGTATTAGGTACTTATTATTTGCTGTCTTAAATTTTGCTGCGAAATAACTGCTTAACCTATTAAAAGCGATAGCCTACTCCTAAACCTACAATTAAGGGATTTACATCTACATCAGCCTCAATATTAGTTCCCGCAGCCAAAATTTCTGCATCAGTACTCAGGAAGATTTTCTTAATATCTACATTAACTGACCAACGTCCTGAAACGGCATAGTCAACACCAGCCTGGAGTGCAAATCCAAAGCTATTGTCATAGTCGATTTCGGTTGCGTCACCATCTTCATCAACAAAGAAAAAAGTGTAATTGAGACCTATACCAGCATACGGACTTAATCTTTTCGGAGACCAAAAATGATATTGCAAAGTTAATGTTGGTGGTACAAGACCCACTTCTCCTAAATCCACATCTCCTAGGGGAGTTCCCGTTGCTTCTACACTATGAGTAGTTACCGCAGCAATCAGTTCCAGAGCAATGTTATCGGTAATAAAGTAAGAGAAATCTATTTCGGGAACATATGCAGTACCAAGATCTACCTCTCCTGGAATTGAACTGCCACCAACAGATAGGTCTGCGTCTTCATTGGGAATAACAGCTAGACCTCGGGCACGAATGAGAAAGTCCCCTGCTTCTTTGGGTTTAAATTCTTGAGCTGTTGCAGAGTTTATATACAGAGAATTAAAACCCAGACATGATAGGAAAACCGAACAGGAGAAAAGCTTAAAGTTCATCATGAGTCACTCCAACACTAAATTAACTTGGTTCTCGGAGGGCAAATTAGGAAATACCCTAGTTTTATATATTTAGCGTAGTGTCTTCTTCCAGATGGTGTTTGCTGTTAAACAGGTACTCGTCGCTTGAAGCAACCTCACCGTTTCAGTTTCAGGATTTAATTGGGTTTAGGGTTGAGAATTTTAAGCTTTCCAGTCTTATTCTCTGTTGCTCCAGTTTTACAGTCGTTTTCAGTTGAATAGCTCTCTGGGAAAATTTACTAGTTCGTAGTTTTTAGTTTTTAGTTCTTAGTTCTTAGTTTTTAAAGTTTAATTATGTGGTCTACCCATGTGAAAAGCGCAGTAAGTGAGTCGGGAGTCGAGATAGTGATAATTACTTTGACCTAATTATCACTAGTTTTTGGTTTTAGTTGCTTCGTTTCTGCTAATTTCATCCTCCTGTTGGTTGAGTCGAACCTTCTAAGAGATCGAATCGTTTGGGTATAGTCTCTGGCTGCACCGTACCCACTCGCGATAGTAAAACCGCCCCAAAACCGAACAGATCGAGCATTAAAATTATCAGTCCTCCTGCAATGGGGATTAAGCTAATTACCGCTAGAATCAACATTCCAACTAGAAAAGGAATAAACGCTTTTTCTCTGGGAGAGAATACCTTTTTACCGATCCACAAACTAGTAGCGATCGCACCAAGTAAACCTGCAACAGCAAAGGCTAAATTAGCCACAGGGATTAAGAGAAAACCAAAGATACTACCTGCAAATAAAGCTATAAACAGTGTAATCGCCACAATTCCTCCTAAACCCCACATTCCGCTTTTAAATGGGTGTTGGTGCATAGTTGCAGTAATGATTTTGATATGGCTGGGAAGTAGTAAAAGTAAAAATACGCCAAAAGCCAAAACTATCAATAGAGATATTAGAGAAAATACAACGTTGGTTAGATACAAAGTGCCAAATAGACCAAAGCGATCGATTAGTACGCCAGCATTGCTAAAAATAACGACTTCATCACCACCAACCATTGCTCCTGCTTCTTTAACAATCTGCCCTCCAATAGCTACTGCATCCCCATTTACACGAGCGTTGGTCTTAAGAACGACATCTCCCCCAATTGCTACTGCATCTTGAGTAACCTGTCCCTCATTTAAAATCGTGACGTTGCCACCAATCGCCACCGCATCGGTCAAAACTTGCTTCTCTGGTACTACGACATCAGTACCCATTTTGAAAATCTGAACCTGGTTTTCATTTTGAGCTACAGCAACTCCCGTGGTAAAAACTAGTAAAAAAGCTGCTAAGAAAGCTAATAGTAAAATTCTTATTTTGCGCCAATTCATGTCTATACTTCTCCTTAATTTAGTTAATCGACAACTAACGACTAACAACTTCATCAACACTTCTTCTCGGTGTCGATTCGACTTCTCGCCCATAACCCAGACGTAGCAAAATTTGTGGATAGCCACTATCGGGAAATAGAGTTTTTAAGTGCGATCGCAAGTGGGAAACTTGAATCGGTTGATTAAAGAAAGATGCCCAAACATTTTCAACTCTGGCTCTTAGTAATAAATGCGCCAATGCTTCCCCAATAGCTAGCCAATCGCGAGGGCGATCGCCTGCGCTACTAATCAAGATTAAAGCGGGTGCTTGGATGGCTAATTTTCGGTCTTTGGCTGCTTGAGATTTACCAAGATTGAAAGTGCGGATAGCTTGAGAAATTAGGGGAGTTAAGCCATCTAGTCTTTTGTTTAATCCCTGAGCGTATCCAGGAATGCCATCATGATTGGGATTATTGGCAGGATGAATCCATTGGGCTAATTCTCGGCGAAATAGAGGATCTGCCATTTGCAGGCGATCGCCTTCTACAATTAGATTTACCACTTCATCTCGTTTATCTGGGGGGATTTTTTGAGTGCAGATTCTCAGTCCACTTTCTTCAGAACCACAGGCTAATTTTAGTTCGGACAATAGAGATTGGGGTAACTGACTATCTTCAAAAGTAAGTCGATTGGTGCAGCGTCTGGGAATTGCCCGAAACAACAAATTTTCTTCGAGTTGAGCAATTCTTTTACTTCCAAGATTAATTCGTGCCAGTAGATTAGGATTATCCTCTTCGGGAAATATTTGGACGATATCCCCATAGCCAAAATGGCGGATGGCTATACGTAAATGAAACAAAGCTGCGCCACAGCTAATGATTAACTCACGATAATCGGGATCGGCTACGGATAAAGCACGAGTTTTATCAGCATACAGTTCTACCCCATCATTATTTATCTCAAACCGCCAAGGCTGGGTATTGTGACTGGAAGGGGCAAATATAGCATAGTTCAGCAAAAACTTTAGTTTTTCTACTGTCGAGCCAGTTACAGGAAAATCATCTTCATTAATTTTTCTACGGTCAAATGTTAGTTGAGACATGATGTTTTTTTATTCAATTTACTCAGACAAAAGAATTTTCCTCTACTTCAAAGAAATGTAGCTTTATTGTTTTATCTTAAGTTTTTAGTTTTTAGTTAAAGACTATGTTTTAAGGGCGTGATTGCGGGGTTTCCCCGCAATGCTGACCGCCCGCATTGAACGACTAATAACTAGTACGGACGTTTCATGAAACGTCCCTAACTAATAACTAGGGCGCAGCCCTTTATTTACACAAACAATTTCTTACTTTTCTTGGGTTACTAAAAAATTAAGTTAAAAGTTTGAGAAACTTGTGAGGCTTATACGATGTATCTAAATAAAGCGATCGAGACTGCATCGTAAATATTTTCCTCAAACTAATATCAAATGGCAATTAGTAATAATCCTAATTATTGCGTTCGGATGATACCATTTCTCCTTGAAGTTGCACTTAATATTGTTGGGATTTTGTTTCTCGCAAAGCCGTTTACCCCGAGCCAAACGGGGCAAGCCCAGCTTCGTGTTCTGGGCAGACACGCAAAGGTACAAAAGAAGAATTTTTTATTTAGTGCATTGTTATAGAGAATTGGTATGACAGCTATCGAAACTGTAACGCCCTATTATTTTTTAACAAGACAATACCAATCTTATTTTAGAATAAAATCTAATTTTAATAAATTCAAATTAATTATTAATAGCCATTTTGTTGGTGAACTTATATTGCAAAAACCTATTTTTATAGAAATGAAGTGATATTTTAAATACATGAAGCTAATTAAGCTTCTCCTGACAGAGATAACAGATTCATCTATTAATTAGATAGGAGGTTGAATAGTCTGTTTAATTTAATATCTGTCTCGTTGAAAAAACAGCAACACTCAACTAGAAAGCTGATATTTCCTTATTTGGTGTAAAGAGAGTTCAATTTACCAACTAAGACTAGTAGGTAAAACTCTAATTCAAATTGATTAAAAAAGGAAATTACTCGGTCAATATAGCTTGGGTGTTGTTGTTGTTTTGCCATACTTGTTTTTAGCTGATTAATGTAGCATTACCTATAAAAACTATAAAAGTAAGTAAAATAATTTCAAGAAATAATCATTTTTTCTAAGGCAGTTTGTAAATCTTGCGTTAATTGGGCAACAGCTTTTTTCGCACTTTGGCGATTTTGTCTGTAGGTTTTAGCGCGATCGCTGACGTTAATGGGCTTGCCAACAGTTACCGTAGACTTGCGCCATCCCAAGCGAGGACGACGGGGGTTTTTGTTGCCTTTAATTCTGGCGATCGCATCAAATAAGATTAAACTGGTTTCGGCAAATCTTTCAAAACTAGGCTTTTCTTTGATATAAGTGCCTGTGACTGCCACAAAGCTTTCTGCCAGACGCATATGTAGCATTCGTAATTCTGCTTCGGTGGCGATCCAGTCTGCTAAACCTTTTTTAACTGGAGATAGATTTTTAAGTTCTTCTGGTTGGTAGCGATAAATATAGTTCCAGCCAGCTTCTTCCAGACGGCGACAGCGTTTAACAAGGTTGCCATTATGCTTCAAGTTAAAATAGGACTCTCCTGCTTGCAAAGAAACATCCAGAAGTTTTTGCAACCTAGCGGTGAGATTGGCTTCGGTTTCTGGCAAATTTGGCTCGGTAATTGGAAGCTGGTAATGATAAAAACAACGATAAAACTGTTCCATTTCTGAAACTAGATAGTTGCCCAGTCTTAATAAGCGAGAATAATATACTTCTTCTGGCGTTGTACTGCTATCGTTGCTGCCACTTAGAAGTGATAAACCACAGTCTCGTTCTAAATTAGTGAGCAGGCGATCGAGTTTTGACCACTGAGGATTGACATAATGATATTGAATATTAATCGGCATCACCATCGTTTCTTCCACCCGATTGGCTTTTGCCAAATCCTCGACATTCCAAAATGCTAATTGCGCTACTCCTAGTTCGAGAGGACTGACAATTTCACTATGCCCATTAGTAGCCCCTTCGGGAGCAACAACTAGGGGAAACTCCCCATTCAGCAACAATTCTCGAATCTTTTCAATCGCCCGCAGATCGAGAGCCTTACCGCGATGTACGGGAACACCGCCAATCCGAGAAAATAGCCAGCCCAACCAATCTCCCGCCCAAATGGTCATACCTCTGTCATACATAAAATGACCGTGAATTGGCGTTTGTAGATCTATGCCTTGCTGACGGGCAATCTTAGGTATGCCACGAGAGAATAAGTGCAACCCACTCAGAGGATCGTCCACTTCACAATGACGGAAAGCGAGAATAAGACGAATTTTTCCTACCTGGAAGCGGGCGAAAAACTCGACTAAAGTTTCTCCATTAACTATCTCAATTTTACCGATTCCTGCTGGCAACCAAGGTTGTAAACGCCATCTTTGCAAAATTGGTAAAGACCAATGCAGCAGACGCAGAATAAAAGGATTAAAACGGGGTGAAATAAAATCTAGTTTTGATTGGGCGCGAGGCATATTTTAAATGGTTGGTGGTTAGTTGTTAGTGGGTAGAGACGTTCCATGGAACGTCTCTATGGTGGTTAATCGGATAGAAAGCAGTAACTTAAAGGTGTTTTTCCAGCCAATCATTTATATCTGCCAATACCTCTAAATAGTTAAGATCGTTGTGTAATTCATGATAACTATCGGGGTATTCGCGTAATTTTTTATCCGCTATAGTGGCACGTTCGACAAAAGCTCGACTGCTGGCAAGGGGGGTAACGCGATCGCCTCCGCCATGGAGTACCAATAAGGGAAGTTGTAACTCGTCAGCATGAGCGTTAACCCAGTCAATAGTCTTCAATAATTCTGTAGCTAACCTAGCAGTGCCTTGACTGTGACGCAGGGTATCTTGGGCATAGGCAGCTACTACTTCTGGATCGCGCGAACCCGTTGACAGATCTATGCCTGCGTCTAGGGCAAAATGAGGTTTGATGCGAGATAACATCCTGCCAATTAATAGTTTCCAGGGAGAGACGTTTAAACCTAATGCGGGAGACATTAAAATCAATCCCTGTAGTTGTGGCGATTCTCTTAAAAGATAGTCTAAAGCAATTGTTCCCCCCATACTTTGACCGATGAGAAACAGGGGAAGCTGAGATTCTTGAGTTCTGACAAGCTGTAAAAAGGCTGCTAAATCGGCTCGATATTCCTCCCAACTATTAATGTAGCCCCGTTGACCAGGCGATCGCCCGTGTCCCCGCAGATCGAAACTATAGATGATGTAGTCGCGATCGACTAAATATTCCACCAGTCTGGTAAAGATACTGCTATGTCCTCCATGTCCGTGAACTACCACCAAAACTGCTTTGGCTAAAGCTGGAGGATGCCAGCTTTGATAGTACAATTCCAATTTGCCCGCACCGTAGAAAGTTCCCGCTCGATTTTGTTCGCTCATACCAATCTTTATTACTCTTTTTGTTCGTTAACTAACTCCTAACTTCTCTTAGATCTTCACGGCTTCTTCAAACTGTTGCCTTATTCTCAAAATGCAGTTGTCTAGCGATCGTTCTCAACTATGGAAAGAAGTCTGATGTTGAAAACCAAAACTCATGACCATTAGTGTTGAGGCTGTGTCCCACAGGGATAAGCTGTGCAAATGTTCTTTGTCTACAGGTTTTAAGTAACAAGGAACTTTATGATTTTATTACTAACCTAAAGATGAAGCTTACTAAAATCCATACCAAAATTTATATTGTTATTCCTCTGTTGCTAATATTACTGGTATTTTCCTTGTCTGGTAGTTTAGCTCATTTACTCACAGAAGTATGGTGGTTTGAGGCGGTAGGTTTTGCCCAGGTTTTTTGGACGCGGTTAACATGGCAAGTTTTGATTTGGCTGGTTACCTTTGCCGTCTACTTTGTAGTTTTGTGGAGTAATTATCGATGGGCAATGAAGAGCAAGCCAGCGAGCAATTTATATCTCGTTGTTAGCAATAGTTGGGAAGTCAACAGCAGAAAACTTATTAATTATTCTGCATTTGCCCTAATTGGCGCGATCGCCTTGGTAGCAGCTACTAATAGTATTTATGCCTGGGAGAATGTTTTAAAGTATCTTCACGCTTCAGATTTTGCTAATAGCGAGCCGATTTTTAATCGCAACATTGGCTTTTATGTTTTTCGTCTGCCCCTGTATCGGGGTATTTATGACTGGCTTTGGGGCTTGGTTATTACTGCGGCGATTGTTTCAATCTTGGCTTATGGTTTTAATGGCGCGCTCTCTTTTAACCCAAGAGTCAAGCAGGGAATCAGCTTCAGTCAGTCTGCTAAAGTTCATTTGAGTTTACTTTCTGTAGCGATCGCACTTTTGGTTGCCTGGGGTTTTTGGTTGGCTCGCTATCAGTTACTCTACGATCCTAGTGGTGTGGTATTTGGGGCGGGCTATACCGACGTAAATGCCAAGCTACTAGCTTATAAATTACTCTGCGTTTTGGCAGTTTTGGTAGCGGTGCTTTTGGTTATCTCTGTCAGGTGGCGCAGACTTACCTTACCTTTGAGCGGAATCGGTTTGTTTTTTGTGGCTTTGTTGTTGGTTAATTATCTTTATCCCTGGTTTATCCAAAAGTTTATCGTCAATCCCAACGAATTAGCCAAAGAGAAAACCTACATCGAACACAACATCAAATATACCCAGGCGGCATACCATCTTGATGACGTACAGCGTCAGGATTATGCTGCGGAGGCTCGGTTAAACCAACAGTCTTTAGCCGACAATCGTACCACCATCGATAATATTCGCCTTTGGGATTATCGCCCTCTACTCAATACCTATCGGCAACTCCAAGAAATCCGCCTTTACTATAAATTTAATGATGTCGATGTAGACCGTTATAATCTTGACGGTAACTATCAACAGGTAATGCTGTCAGGGCGAGAACTAGACTTTGATCGCGTCCCCCCAGAGGCTCAAACCTGGGTCAATCAAAGGTTGAAGTATACCCACGGCTATGGTTTAGTTATGAGTCCCGTAAATCGAGTTACTGCCAATGGTTTACCCGAACTCTATGTCAAAAATATTCCCCCAGTTTCCAGTGTCGATCTAAAGCTCGATCGCCCCGCAATTTATTATGGCGAAGAAACTGATAACTATATCTTTACGGGGACAACCACTCCCGAATTTGACTATCCTCTGGGAAATGCTAATGCCTTTACCAGATATGACGGTAAAGGCGGTGTCAAACTAGCTTCGATTTGGCGCAGGTTAGTTTATGCTTACGATTTTCGCAGTCTGCAAACTCTGATCTCCAACTACCTCAGTACGGGGGGTTCGCGAACCGCCCCTCCACGCATCCATTACTATCGAGAAATTAAAGCTAGGGTCAAACACATTGCACCGTTTTTACAATTTGACCACGATCCCTATCTAGCCGTAATTGATGGCAAGTTACAGTGGATTATTGATGCCTACACCACGAGCGATCGCTATCCTTATTCCGAACCAGTAGTCCAAACAGATATTCTGCCCCGATATAGCCAAGTTAACTACATCCGCAACTCAGTCAAAGCCGTAGTAGATGCCTACGATGGCACGGTACAATTCTATGTCGTTGATGAAGCAGATCCGATTCTGGCTACCTATCGCCAAATCTTTCCCAATCTGTTTATTTCTCGCTCAGATACACCACCCGAAGTTAAAGCTCACTTCCGCTATCCTCTCGATCTGTTTAAGCTGCAAGCACAGATGTATCTGGCATATCACATGGACAATCCAGAGGTATTTTACAATCGCGAAGATCTTTGGGATTTACCCCAACAAGTCTATGAAGATAACCAGCAAGTGATGGAGCCATATTACATGATGGTCAGACTACCTAGTGAAGCAGAGACTGGGTTTATTCTGATCTTGCCTTTTACCCCAGCTAAGAAAAATAATGCGATCGCTTGGATGGCTGCTCGTTCTAACGGTGAGGATTACGGCAAGCTGTTGCTGTACAACTTTCCCAAGCAAAAATTAGTCTATGGTCCCAGGCAAATCGAGGCACGTATCGACCAGACACCACAAATTTCTCAACAGTTTACCCTTTGGAGTCAGGCTGGCTCAAAAGTGATTCGAGGCAATTTATTAATCATTCCCATCGAGCAGTCATTACTCTATGTCGAACCAGTCTATTTACGTGCCGAACAGGGAGAATTACCCGAACTCAAGCGAGTAATTGTGGCTTATGACAAAGAGGTCGTGATGGAGCAAAATCTCGAACAGGCTTTAGCAGCTATTTTTGGCTCAGAAGAAGCCCAACCGAAAACAATCGAGCCAGAAGTCTCTAGTCCTCTAACCGACAAAGATTTAGCGTCAATAAAATCGGCGTGGAAAATTTATCAACAGGCTCAGGAAGCCCTGCGTCAAGGAAATTGGCATGAATATGGAAACTATCAACAAGAATTAGGCGAGCTTTTACAGCAGCTAAATCAGAATTAAATCTATAGTCGTTCTAATTAATTTCTATACACTCCAAGTTATCGGTTCGGGGAGATGGGAAAAAAAAGGAGATAAGTAATAAGTAATGAGTAATAAATAAAAACCAACGACTAACGACTAACGACTAACAAAGTGACTTAATGAAAACCAGAATGATATTTATGAGGTCAAAATTATGCCTTTGGAACATAGTAATAACAATCAATTACGCGGTCTAACTTTTACTGTGCCAATTCCCCACCATTATCAAATTCAACAAGCAGAATTGGAACGATCTAATCCAACTACGAAAGAAATAGATTCTTCTGTTAGTCTGTTCTTTCTCTGGACAACTATCTTTAGCATTATCATCTTGGCTTTGGTCAAAATTTTATACAAGTTAGACGTATTAAAAACGTATAATTTATCTGTTTTTTCTCATTCCCAAGTTCCCTGTCAAAAATGTATCTTCTTCAACGAGAATAGATATCTCAAATGCGCTGTCCGCCCTTATTCTGTATTGACCAAACAAGCGATTGATTGCTCGGACTACCGTAACTCAGATGAGGATTGTAATTCCAACCAGATTAATTCCCAAGTATAAACTATAGCTAATTGAGATGAACCAAGAAGTTGTTCTTAACTATGTCAAGCTATACCAAGAGATTCTCGAACGGCAGCAAATTTTCTTAAACGATCGCGACTTGGATAATATTTATCGGTTGATTCTTTTGGTTTTTAAACTAGATGACCTATACGATCTCATCGAGCAATATCCTCCAAGCGAAGACGATTTAGCTAATATCAAAACAGCGATGATTGCTTTAATGCCCGAGGGGAATCCAATCGGCTTAAAGGCGATCTCCTCTGTCTTTCAAGCCATGCAGGATGAATCTTGGTTCAAGTCAGAAAATCTAACCTTGAAGCAGTATTTAAAAGTTAGTCAAGAAAGTATAGGTGCATCAATTATTACGGCTTATCTTGTTAGCAAGCTTCAGATTAAACCAAATATCTGGTATAGCAATTTTTTAGGGATCTACAATAGTGAAATCAATATCTTAATTAGACTCGCCAATGACTTATTAGATGGGGATATAGATCGACAAAGAAGTAAGGAGGAAATCTGGCAACTCAAGGCTATTTACTTTTTCCCTAACAGATCTGCCCTCAAACGATATTTATTTTCTAGATATCTAATCCACAAACTTCGTTATTATTTTTATCTAGCAAAATATAAATATTTAAGATTATCTGCCAACAGCCAAGATTACTGGAAAGCGATCGCCTGTTCTGAATCAGTACTCGATTGGGCTTTTCTGGTTTATGTGCGCGATCGCAATTCCTGTCAGTAAATCAAAATATTCCCAGATTCCTCACGGGTTCTTCAAGATTGTTTTGTAGCATCAGAATG
The DNA here is from genome assembly GCF_058530065.1 of Waterburya sp. NCBI lineage: Bacteria > Bacillati > Cyanobacteriota > Cyanophyceae > Pleurocapsales > Pleurocapsaceae > Waterburya > Waterburya sp. The sequence goes on from NZ_JBZNBU010000294.1 coordinate 29,781, forward strand.
TAGGGAGCAAGTCATACTAGTTAATACAAAAAAACTAGTATTTGTTCCCTAGTCATGGCAAACGCTCGTTTGTCTAGTTCAAACATCTAGAATACAGGCTTGCTCTCTACAGAGGGAGTAAATCAACTCGATAACAGCGAACTAATCTTGTTAATAATTGAATCAAAAGTTTAACTCCTCAGTTCACCGATCTATCTACAGAATCGATCTACTCCCTTCATATAGATATTCTGATAGGTGATTAATATGGTTACTATCGGGAATTTTAACGAAGTATTAGGCAATAGAGGCAATAACAATCTCATTGCTTCAGATTTAGACGCCCTTGTTGGTTTAGCAGGAAATGATACTTTGAGTGCGGAAGAAAATACCGAAGACGCAATTTTAATTGGTGGTTCGGGAGATGATGTCTACGAAGCCAGCAATAACTCCACGTTAATCGTGCAGGAAAATGGTAATGACGATAATGATGTCGGCAGAGCAACTGGTATCGGTTTTTTCAAAGACACTTCCTTTAGCCTTGAAATAGATGAAGGTCGTCATTTATACGCTGGAGATACAGAATCCAATCAATATTACCTTCTCCTTGATTGGCAAGATCCTGAAAATCGAATTGAAACCTTTGAAGGGTCAGATGGCACAGCTAGTTATGAAGAATTCTCCAGTGGTTTCCGCGATCTTCCTGGCTATCTTGGTAGTTTTACCTGGGAGGAAGCGATCGCCCAAGGAGGCTTTAATCTCGAAAGACTTGGTTTATCCGTAGACACAATTGATGAGGCGATCGCCCAGTCAGATGCCAGAGCTACAGCCTTAGAGTCGCGAGAACCTATTGGTAACTTCCGCGATATAGTCGGCGGAGAAGCCAATGACAATATACTAGGTGTTGACTTACAGGCATTATATGGTTTAGCAGGAGACGACACTCTCAAGCCAGTTGCAGTCGATCTACCAGTAGGTGTCACAACTCATGCTATTACCGCTGTTGGTGGTTCGGGAGATGATACCTATCAACTTGCCAATAACAATACTGTAATTGCGATCGAAAATGGCAATTCTGATAACGATGTGGGAGAAGCGACTGGGATCGGATTTTTCTCAGATACCTCCTTTAGCGTTGAAATTGATGAAGGTCGCCATTTATATGTTGGCGATGTTGCATCTAATCAATATGCCTTGTTAGTTGACTGGCAAGAACCCGAAAATCGCATCGAAACTTTTGTCTTAGCCGACGGTACTTTCAGTTATGATGAAGTCTCTAGCGGATTCCGCGATCTTCCTGGTTATCAAGGTAGTTTTACCTGGTCAGAAGCGATCGCCGCTCAAACCTTCGATCTTGAAAAGCTGGGCTTAACCCCAGACACAATTGACGATGCGATCGCTCAGGTAGATGCTAGATCCGCAGCTTTAGAAGCAGAAGATCCCTTAACAGGACAAATTGTCTATCGCTTCTTCAATCCAACTTTGGGCGGTCATTTATACACTGTAGATGTAAGGGAAAGAGATTTTATTGTCGATAGTTTGGATAACTATAACTATGAAGGAGCATCATATAAAGCTGCCGATCCATTAACTGGTTCTCCCGTATCGGTATATCGTTTCTTCAATCCCAGTATTGGGGTGCATCTTTACACCATTGATGAAGTAGAAAAAGACTTTATTATGGACAACCTCGATAATTACGACTTTGAAGGAGCTAAATTCTCAGCCTATCAAGAAAGTGTGGGCGATACTATTCCTGTCTATCGTTTTTACGAACCCAGTTTGGGAGTTCATTTCTATACTCCTAATGAAGTCGAAAAAGATTTTGTCATTGACAATCTAGACAATTACGACTTTGAGGGAATCGCTTACTATGCTAATCCTGTAGATTTGGTCTAGAAGTTTACTAGAGGAAGTTGAGCTAAATTAGAGCTTTTACCTAATCTGTAACTGACTTATGGCATCAGGGAAAAGATAAAAAGACAATAAATTGCTTATCGATCCTAAATAATTGAGGCGTTGCATTTTCATGGGATGGTGAAGACTGACTAGGGGACTAGGAGACGGGGTAACGGGGTGAATAAATAATCTTCTTGCCATCCGAATCATTCCCTAGTTGTGCAACCAACGCCATAATTGAGTTTACTGGAAAGGCTTGGAAGATCTTAGCTAAAGTGTGTTGAGCTTGGTGAAAGTCATCTTTTTGAAACATTATTATAATTTTTTATTTTTTTTGTCTTAACGATATTGTGAGATATTTCTAGCGATCTAAAGTTAATTTTAAATTTGTGTTTAGGTTTTAGCCGAAGATTTAGAAGGTCGATAGCTGTAACCTATATTAGTTGTATTGCGCTCAAAAATATATTCGCTATAGTCTGCTACATCATCTAACCCCACAAAGTTGAGAATGATTTCAGCAGCTAACCAGACTACTATTCTCGATAAAGATCGCTTCCACATTAGTTTGATTGTTTGGTGTTTGTAATTAAAAATAATTAGTTATATATTTTTGCCAATATGCCGTAGTTTATCTGGTGCGGTCAAATAACTTAGTACTCAGTTATAAATTTTGGTAATCGGAGTTTTTTGAATTCCATTCTCGATCGCTTCGAGATCCACAAAGGCATCAGCAACGTTAATCAAATTGTCACTAGTTGCAGAGCCAAGACCAACTACTTCTACTCGTACTCCTTTATAGGCGATCGCATTAACCGCATAAGCTAGATTGCCATCTCCACTGACCAACACCGCAGTGTCATAAGAACCAACTAAAGTCATCATGTCCACAGTGATTTCTATATTGAGGTCGGCTTTTTTAGAACCATCGGCAAACTCAATTAATTCTTTGGCAATTACTCGATAGCCATTGCGCCGCATCCACAATAAAAATTTTTGCTGTTTATCGTTATTGGCATCGAATCCTGTATAGAAATAAGGACGCAATAGTCGGTTTCCAGCAGTTAGACAATGAAGTAATTTTGTATAGTTAATTTCAATACCCAACTCTAATGCGGCATAAAATAAGCTCCTACCATCAATAAAAATTGCTACTCGACCACGATTCAAATTATCAAAAATAGGAATTTTTGGTTGCAAATCTTCTTTAACAACATTTAGTGCTGGATTTTGCTCTTGATCCTGATGACGACTGCCCCAAGCTTTCGGCGGATTTGGTGCTAAAAGTTCTGGCAGTTCTTTTTTAGAATACATTTTATTATGCTCTTTATAGTTCACCTCTATTTTGAAGTTAAGGGGGAAAAGCGAAGAACTAATGAAGAGATAATGTAGTCGTGCAGAATTAATTTTATAGTTAGGATTGGTTAAGGGGGAAAGGGGAAAGGGTAAAGGAATAAGAGTGTGTAATTAATCTTCCCAACCTAGAATTGCTGAGACTTGTTGGGATAAAGACATGGTTTTAAAGGGTTTGGCAATGACATCTACTATATCTAGTCGAGCAAAGCGATCGCGATCGCCTGATTGCACTTTTGCCGTCAGGAAAATGACGGGAATCTTCTGAGTTACGGGATTGGCTTTTAATTGTTCGAGGGTGGCAATACCATCAAGATCGGGCATCATCACGTCCAAGAGAATGGCATCGGGTTGTTCGGTTGCAGCCAAGTGTAAACCTTCGCTACCAGAACTAGCAGTAATTACCTCCCAGCCTCCCACTACTTCTAGTGCCACTAGTGCCACATCTTGAATATCTTCATCATCATCAATCACCAGAATTTTTTTATTACTCATGACTTTTTTAAACTAACTTTTGTGAGGGCGAACAGCCCTTCGCCCCTACTGAACACCGCGAATCAAGCGATTGAGTAATTTAATCACTTGCTGTTCAAATTCTTCGGGATGAATTTTTCCTTTAGTTAGAAATATAGTTTGTCCCAATTTCAGTCGTTCTTTATCGATGTTATCGATATCTCGGGCAGTATAAACAACCAATGGCAAATGACAGAGACGATTATGCTGTCGTAGCCAATCGACTACAGTAAAGCCGTCGTATTCGGGCAAACTGAGATCTAGTACCAAGAGATTGGGCATAATTTTTTGGCTGAGGTGAATTGCCTCTTTTCCTGTTTGAGCGTGGTAGGTTTGAATGTTGTGACGCTCGAACATCGCCATTAGTACTTCTGCCAAGTCGGGATCGTCTTCCACAATGAGAACCCGAATATTTTGATTTTGCCGTGCTAAAACTCGTTCTAAGGCTTGGAATAATAACCTTTGTTCGGGTGGTTTCACTAGCCAATCGCTAATTTCAGGATGAGATTCTTGATCGGGGGATAAACCGCTGAGAATTAATACGGGAATATTTTTGGTGGCGGGTTTTTCTTTAAGGCTCGCCAGGGTTTCCCAGCCGTTCATTTCGGGCATCATTAAGTTGAGCAAAATGATATCAGGCTGCAATTCGGCTGCTCGATCGATCGCTTCTCGACCAGATGCTACGGCGATCGCTTGATAGTTTTGCTGTTCGAGGGTGGCTTTGACTACTGTTCTGACGGAAGAATCGTCATCGCACAACAGAATCAAAGGAGCGTCAGAATAAGAATTTGTCTCTATCTCCATTTCTGGTTCTTCTGGTAGCAGGGGCAAGGTAAAGAAAAAACTACTCCCTTCTCCCAAACTGCTTTGCGCCCAGATTTGTCCGTCGTTGTGCTGAATTATACTCCGACAGATAGCTAACCCCAAACCAGTGCCGCCTTTTTTGCGGGAGTCAGAAGCATCTACCTGTTGAAATCTGCCAAAAATACTTTCTAACTTTGATTCGGGAATACCCCGTCCGCGATCGCGCACTTGAAAGAGGATCTGGGAATTATTGTCGGTATCTCTCTGAGCAGTTAACCAGATTGTAGAATCTGGAGCGGAAAATTTAATCCCATTGCTGAGTAAATTAATCAGCACTTGAATAATACGGTCGGGATCTGCCCAAACCCTAGCGGAGATAGGAGTTATCTCTATGCTCACCTTAGCTTTGCGGGCAACCTCTTTGACGGTATCGACGGCAGCAGTCATTAAATGAGCCACATCACAGGCTTGCTTGAGCATGGTAACTTTTCCCGATTCGATCCGTTCGATATCTAGAATGTCGTTAATCAGACGCACTAGGCGATCGGCATTTTTGGCAGCAATTTTGAGCATATGTTGGGCATAATCAGGTCGCTCTACCAAGGCTCCCCCCGCCAATAAGTCTAAAGCTCCCTGAATCGAAGTGAGGGGAGTGCGTAATTCGTGGCTGACTACGGAAACAAATTCATCCTTGAGTTTTTCTAGTTCGCGGCGATCGCTGATATCAAAACAAGAACCAATATAGCCCGCAAAACTACCGTCGGAGAGAAATCGCGGTCTGCCCGTATCCAGTAGCCAGCGATATTCGCCATCTGCTCGTCGCAGACGATACTCCAGTTGAAAACCCTTTTGGGTATAAAAGGCAGTATTATAAGTATCTAAATAATCTGATAGGTCGTCAGGATGTATGCCTGTCCTCCAACCCCGACCTAATTCTTGAGAGAAAGTTCTACCAGTAAAACGCAACCAACTGCGATTGACAAAATTATATTGTTTATCGGTTCCCGCCATCCACAACAAAACAGGTGCGCTATCGGCAACAGTGCGAAATCGGTCTTCACATTCTCTTAAGGCTGCTTCAGCCTGCTGACGCTCGGTTTCAGTTTGCCAGGCTTCGACAAATCGACCGATACTTTGTGCCATCAGTTCGATTAGTTCCCGTTCTTGGGGCTGAAAACTGGCTTGTCTCACTTCCGTATCCGAAAAATTGAGCGTACCGTAGATCTTACCTCTGACCAAGATCGGCGTTCCAATATAAGACTCTAATTTTAAATTTTGATAGACAGGGTGAGTTTGCATGGTTGCAATCTTACCGACCTCATTATAGGAAATTGTTTTAGCATCTCGCACCACTGCTGTACAGTAAGTATCTTTGAGGTCAAATTCTGCTCCTACCTCAATTGCCAGATTGGTTTCAACCGCCAAAATTTTATAGTTGCAATCTTGGACATGACTGACAATTCCCGTCGATAGACCAAAGATTTCACATCCCGTTGTCAGACAATCAGCAAATAAAGCCTCAAAATCCTCATATTCAGTAGTATTAATGCGATGTAGATGTTTTAAATTGGCACTAAAGCTTTGCAAGACTTGAGAGTTGTGACGAAGGGCGGACTCTGCTTGTTTGCTTTCGCTAATGTCTTGAAAATAAACCGATAAGCCAGTTTCCCAAGGATAGGCATGAACCCCAAACCAAGTATCTAGGGGTGGATAAAATTCTTCAAATTGGACACTGACTCCTTCGGCAACTGCCCTCTGGTATTCTCGCTCGAATGTCGAACCTACTACTTCGGGAAATTCCTCCCAGATGTTTTTACCTAAAAGTTCCCCTCGCTCTCTTTGCAACAAGAGTTCTGCTTGAGGGTTGATATAGGTAAAACACCAATGACTATCGACTGTAAAAAATGCATCGGTAATACTTTCTAGAATTTGGTTCAAGCGATCGCTGGTGGCTTTTTCTCGTTCGATTAGCTGCGATCGCTCTGCCTGAATGCGTTTCTGCTCGCTAATAT